>NZ_JBHTUV010000014.1:69253-111348 GCF_042793475.1 Microbacterium sp. NPDC056569
CCCCCGCCCCCGCCCCCCCCCCCCCCGCCCGGCGCGCCGCGCCCCCCACAGTCTGGGCCCGGGGGCGCGGCCCCGCGCCCCGTTGGGCGCGCGCGCGCGGCGCCACGCCCGGCGTCTCGAAGCCGAACACCTGGCCGAGGAACGCGAGTTCGGCCTCCATGGTCCGAACCAGCGTCGATGCGCTGCGGAAGCCGTGCCCTTCGCCCTCGAACGCGAGATAGGCGTGCGGGACCCCGTTCGCGGCGAGGGCGTCCCGCACGGCCTCGGACTGCGACGGCGGCACGACGAGGTCGTCGAGGCCCTGCTCGATGAGCAAGGGCGTCCGGAGGCGATCGAGGTGCGACAGCGGCGACCGCTCGACGTACAGCGCCTCGGCTTCGGGAAGCGGCCCCACCATGCTGTCGAGGTAGCGGGCCTCGAAGTCGTGCGTGTCGTCGGCGAGCGTGCGGAGGTCGGCCACGCCGTAGCGGCTGATGCCTGCGCCGAACGCGTCGGAGTTCGTCAGTGCGCACAGCACCGTCCACCCGCCGGCCGACCCGCCGGCGATCGCAAGCCGGCGCTCGTCAGCCGTGCCCGCCTCCGCGAGGCCTCGCGCCGCGGCCACCACGTCGTCGACGTCGACGACGCCCCACTGCCCGAGCAGGCGCTCGCGGTACGCGCGGCCGTAGCCGCTCGACCCGCCGTAGTTGACGTCGAGCACGCCGATGCCGCGGCTGGTGAGATAGGCGATCTTCCCGGATGCTGCGCCCCCGACGTGATCGGTCGGTCCGCCGTGCACGAATACGACGTAGGGCGGCCGTTCGTCCTCGGGACCCACGACTCCAGGGTTCGTCGGCGGGTAGTCGAAGGCGTGCACCCGCCCGTGGGGCCCGGGCACGGTGACGGCGCGGGATCGCGGCATCCACTCGGCTCCCCACGGCGAAGCGCCGCCGACGATGAGCCGCGTCGCCGCGGGCTCGTCGACGTGGACCTCCCACAGTCCGGCGCCGCCGGAGCCGGCGCCCGAGAGCAGCACGCGTGCGCCGCGGGCGTCCTCGATCGAGAGGCGCGTGACGGCGTCGACGGGCAGTGCGCGGCTTCCGCCGGCGGTGTCGACGACCGCGAGCTCCTCCGCGCCGTTCGTGCGCACCGCGACGACACGGCCGTCGTCGAGCAGCGTGAACCACCGCGTGCCGAGCACCCACAGCGGACCGCCTGTATCGGCATCCACCGGCGCGACAATCTCGTGGCGGAGATCCGCCGTGAGCCGCAGGCGCCACAGGTTCCACCGGCCGCTGGGGTCGTCGGCGTACAGCAGGTCGTCCTCGCCGACCCACTGGGGCTGCAGGGGCGAGGACTGGCCGCCGGCGACCGTGGTCCATTCCGCGCCGTCTCCGCCCTCGAGCCGTCCGACGCGGAGCTCTGCGCGGTCCCACGCCATGTGGGGGTGGTCCCAGGCGATCCAGGCGAGTCGGGTCCCGTCGGGCGACAGCGCGGGGTGGGCGACGAAGTCGCTGCCACTCGCGAGAGACGCCGGACGCGCAGCATCCGGTCGCCTGCCGTTCAGGGCGACCTCCACGATGTCGCGTGCGGGTACGGCGCCGCCGCGGGTGTGGTCCTCGCGCACTGCGAGCAGCCTGCCGTGCTGCAGCGTGAGGCCGCCGAAGCGGACATCGCCGGCGTCGGGGGTGAGCGCGCGCGGCTCGCCGCCGGGCTCGAGTCGCCAGATGCGCTGGTCGGACTTCTCGACGAAGTACAGCACACCGTCGTCGTCGGCGGTCCAGGAGCCTCCGCCGTACTCGTGCACGCGCGATCGCGCGCTCCACGGTGCGGGCAGCACATCGACGACGGCCCCGGATGCCGCCCTCCGGCGCACCGCAGAACGGCCGCCTTCCTCGGGCACCGACTCTCCCCACCACACTTCCGGCTCATCCGCACCGACGAAGCGCGCACCCTCCAGACGCGGTGAGGCCGCCGAGACCTCCGCGGCGGAGATGGGAGAGGGCCAGCTGCCGTAGGGGAGAACGTCAGGTGTCGTCACGCACACCACGCTACGACGAAGCCGGCCGGCGCTGCGATCGAAACAGAACGTCACAGGCGGCACGGCGACCGCGACCTCCGCTACCGTGGACCCATCGTCGCCCGGTCGTCCACACGGACGCCCCGAACCTCGGGGCCCGGGCAGGAGCGACAGCCGAGCCCGGCACCCGCCCGCGAATGACACCCCTTCCGCCGTCCCGGTGGGTGGAGGTGCCGCGGCCGATCGGGCCTTCCCGTACGGCTCAGCCCTGTCCGCCGATCCCTGAGAAGCAGGCCATGTCGATCGACCTGAGCACTCCTCCCGTGCCGATCTCCTTCGAGGTGTATCCGCCGCGCTCCGACGCGGGCTTCGCCGCTCTCCACGAGACGATCCGTCACCTGGCTTCGGTCGATCCCCGCTTCATCTCCGTGACCTACGGCGCCGGCGGCTCCACCGGCGGTCGCTCGCTCGAGCTGCTGACCCACATCCTCCGCGAGACCCACGTCGAGCCTCTCGCGCATCTCACGTGCGTCGGGAACACCTACGCCGGTGCGAACACGCTGATTCGCGAATTCCTGGATGCCGGGATCACGAGCTTCCTCGCGCTCCGGGGCGATCCGCCGGCAGGCGTATCGGAGAACGACGTCTTCCTCGGCGATCTCGACAGCGCGGCGCAGCTCGTGCAGCTCATCGACTGCGTGCAGGCGGAGCGGGAGCCCTACAGCGAGGCGCCCATCCCCGGTGTGCCGGGTGCGGTGCGCCTCGCGGAGCGCCCCCGCGTCGACATCGCCGTGGCGGCGTTCCCCAACGGGCACCCGCGCTCGCGGCATCCGTTCGAGGACATCGACGCGCTGCTCGCGAAACAGGCCGCGGGCGCGACGCTCGCGATCACGCAGCTCTTCTTCCACGCCGACGACTACCTCGCCTTCGTGCAGCGGTCGCGGGAGGCCGGCGTCACCATCCCCATCCTCCCCGGCATCATGCCGATCACCTCGCCTACTCGACTGCTGCGCGTGCTCGAACTGACGGGAGAGCAGCGGCCGGCAGATCTCGCCATCGCGCTCGAGCTCGAGCCCACCGCCGCAGGGCAGCGCGAGGTGGGAGTGGCACACGCCGCACGCCTCGCGCGCGAGGTCGTGGACGGCGGCGCCCCCGGCGTCCACCTGTACGCGTTCAACAACCACGACACGGTCCTCGACGTGCTGCGTGACGCCGGGGTGCTCGCCTCGGCGACGCGAATGCCCGACGCCGTCCGCTGACACGGACGCCGCGAACCGTCGGATGCCCGACGGGTCTCTTCGGCGACCCCGAAAACCCCCACCCCGAGAAGAACGAAGCGAAAGAGAGAGCACGATGACCGAACCCCGCGCCACCTTCCCGCACGGCACGATCCTGGGCTATCCCCGCATCGGGCGCCGCCGCGAGCTCAAGCGTGCGGTCGAGGCGTACTGGTCGGGTACGACCGACGCCGAGACCCTCGAGCAGAGCGCCGCAGGGCTGCGCCGCGCGACGCGCGAGCGCCTCGCCGAGCTCGGCCTCGGCCGCGACGACTCGTCGATCCCGGAGTCGTTCTCGTTCTACGACCAGGTGCACGACGCGGCCGTCACCGTCGGGGCGCTGCCCGAGCGGTTCGCGCCGCTGCGCGCCGCCGACGGCGGCATCGGCCTGGACGCGTACTTCACGGCCGCGCGGGGCGCGGGCGAGGACGCCCCTCTGGAGATGACCAAGTGGTTCGACACCAACTACCACTACCTCGTCCCCGAGATCGGCCCCGAGACGGTCTTCGCCCTCTCGAGCGACCGGTTCGCGCGTCAGGTGGCCGAGGCGAAGGTCGACGGCTTCACCGTGCGCCCGGTGGTCGTCGGCCCGGTGACGCTGCTCGCTCTCGCGAAGGCGACGGATGCCGCGCCCGGGAGCTTCGACCCGCTTCAGCGCCTCGACGACCTGCTGCCGGTGTACGCCGAGCTTTTGACTGAACTGCGTGCCGCGGGCGCCGAATGGGTACAGCTCGACGAGCCCGCGCTCGTGAGCGAGAGCCTGCCGGCGGATCCGGCGGTGCTGGCGGATGCCGCGGCCCGCGCGTACGCCGCGTTGGGGGTTCGCGGGGACCGGCCTGCGATCCTCGTCGCCGCCGGCTACGCGCAGCTGTCGCCCGAGGCCTGGGCGGCGCTCGCGGCCGCTCCGATCGAGGCCGTCGCCATCGACCTCGCTCGGGGTGCGGTGCCCCAAGCCGTGCCGGGCCTGGCTCGCAAGACCCTCGTGGGCGGCGTCGTCGACGGACGGAACGTGTGGCGCGGCGACCTCGACGCCGCGTGGAAGCGGCTGCAGGAGCTGAGCGTCCTCGGCGCGTCCGAGATCAGTGCGGGCACCTCGACCTCGCTCCAGCACGTGCCGCACGACGTCGCGGACGAATCCGCGCTCGACCCGCGGCTCGCGTCGTGGCTTGCATTCGCCGACCAGAAGGTCGCGCAGGTGGTCGCACTCGCGACGGGGCTGGTCGACGGGCGTCCGGCCATCGCGGAGCCCCTGGCTGCAGCATCCGCCGCCCTCGTGGATCGGCAGAGCGCACCCGGCGTGCGCGACGGCGCGGTGCGCGAGCGGACCGTGGCGTTGAGCGCCGACGACTGGGAGCGCGGGGACTATGAGGTCCGAGTCGCCGCGCAGGACGCTGAGCTCGCGCTGCCCGTGCTGCCGACCACCACGATCGGGTCGTTCCCGCAGACCGGCGACATCCGCCGCGCGCGGGCGCGCCACGGTCGCGGCGAGCTGAGCGCCGACGAGTACGAGCGGTTCCTGCGCGATGAGATCGCGCGCGTGGTGACGCTCCAGGAGGACATAGGCCTCGACGTCCTCGTGCACGGCGAGGCCGAGCGCAACGACATGGTGCAGTACTTCGCCGAGAACCTCGACGGCTTCGCCGTCACCGAGAACGGCTGGGTGCAGTCGTACGGCTCGCGTGCCACCCGTCCGTCGATCCTCTGGGGCGACGTGGCGCGGCCCGCGCCGATCACGGTGGCATGGTCGACGTTCGCGCAGTCGCTCACCGACAAGCCCATGAAGGGCATGCTCACGGGTCCCGTGACGATCCTGGCGTGGTCTTTCGTGCGCGACGACCAGCCGCTCGGAGACACTGCGAACCAGGTCGCGCTGGCCCTGCGCGACGAGATCGCCGACCTCGAGCGCGCGGGCATCCGCGTCATCCAGGTCGACGAGCCGGCGCTGCGGGAGCTGCTCCCGCTGAAGGCGGCGGACCAGGCCGCGTACCTCGAGTGGTCGGTCGGCTCGTTCCGCCTCGCGACCGCGGGCGCGGCACCGGCGACGCAGGTGCACACGCACCTCTGCTACTCGGAGTTCGACGTGGTGATCGACGCCATCGCGGCGCTCGACGCCGACGTGACGTCGATCGAGGCGGCACGCAGCCGCGGCGAGGTGATCGGCGACATCGCGACGTCGGGCTTCGCCACCGGCATCGGGCCGGGGGTCTACGACATCCACTCGCCGCGGGTGCCGTCGGTCGAGGAGATCACCGACCTCCTCGACCGCACGGTCGCCGAGCTTCCGCTCCGCCGCGTCTGGGTCAACCCGGACTGCGGGCTCAAGACGCGCGGATACGACGAGACCGTCGCCTCACTCACGAACCTCGTCGAGGCGACCGGACTCGTGCGCGAGCGCGTGGCGGTCACCCTCTAGAGCGGGGCTTCTTCGCGGATGCCTCGGCCGGCGCGGTGACGTCGGCCGAGGCATCCACGGTCTCGGGGATGACCTCGGTGTCGTTCTCGTCGACGACGACCGTGTCGGCCTCGATCACGAGCGTGTCGGCGTTTCCGTCGGGGTCGGCGTCCTCAGGGACGTCGACGGCGGCCTGTGGGGCGACGGCCTCGTCGGGCCGCACCTGCAGGAGCTCGAGGATCCAGGTCAGGACCAGGGCGACCACGAGCACGAGGAAGACGTCGCCGGCCGAGAGCGGACGCAGGGCGAAGAGCCAGACGACCGCGAGCACGACGATGAGCGTGCGCACCAGCGTGCGGTAGCGGTACAGCCAGGTGCCGAAGCGTCCGGTGCGGAAGCCGTGGCTCGACAGCTGTCGGCGCGCCGAGGAGTTGAGGCTGCCGATCGCCTGCCGGGACCGCGCCGCCGGTGACCAGCGGCCGGCGAACCAGCCCAGGATCGCGATGACGACTCCGAGCAGCACGGCGATGGCGGCGGTCTGCTGCATCGCGCCGACGAGGCTCTGGTAGACCACGTCGAGGGCGGTGGCCGACAGCCCGAGCTGGACGGCGGTCTGCCCGACGACCGGGTAGCCGACGGCGAACGCCAGCGCCAGCGCGCCGCCGCCGAGTGCGAAGCCGATGCCCGAGCCGAGCACCGCGGTGCTGCGGCGGCGTGCGATCAGGATGCCGAGCACGTACAGGCCGATCGTGATGATCGGCAGCCACCAGCCGAGTGCGGTGGCGAGGGCGTACGTGGTCCGGATCGTGACGAGGGTGTCGCCGGTGCCGATGATGATGACCCTGTCGACGGCCGGAATCAGCTGGGCGATGCCGACGCCGCGGTCGATAAGGTTCTCCTTGACACGTTCGACGATCGCGCCGAGCTGGATGCCGAGACCGTCATCGCTCATGACGACGATGCCGCCGCCGTCCGACGTCGCCGCGGCGGTGAGCGCGCGGTGCGCGGCGCGCGTCGTGGCCGTCCAGGTATCGGCGAAGGCGTCCGATTCGACGACGCGCGTGACGGTCTGCCCCAGCAGGTTCTGGAGCCCCTCGGCAGCCGGCGCCTGCAGCAGCTGGAGGGCCTGCGAGGCGCGGGGCGGGAGTCCGAGCTGGTCGATCCCCTCGAAGACGTCGGCCGTGAGCTGTTCGAAGTCCACCTGCGCCTGCACGGCCTCGACGGTCTCGTCGATGATCATCTGCTGCACCGCGGGGTCGTCCGCGAGCGGCGCGAGCGTCTGCACGAACGCGGACTCGTCGACCAGCTCGAGTCGCGCCCAGGCGGTGACGATCGAGATCGGCACGAGGATCGACGCGATCACGATGCACAGTGCGGAGAAGAACGCCCGCCACCCGCTGCCGGCCGGACGATTCGCCGCCCTCCCGGTAGCCGGTGGGGGAGCGGCGCCCGCTCGGAGGAGGGCGTTCTCGGCCTCGAGCGCGTCCAGGCGGGCCTGGAGGTCGGGAACGTCTGGCGAGGGCGTCACGGCGGTCATTCCCCCCTTATAGCGCCTGCCCGTGACCCACCGCCACCCTCCTCGCCGGGCGGTGTCGAACTCCGGCTGAACGGCAGCAGGTGAAGCCTGGGCTGCGCGCACCGTGCCGGTGGCCTCAGACGGCGCGAAGGACCGCCACGACCTTGCCGAGCACGGTGGCGTCGTCGCCGAGGATCGGCTCGAACGCGGAGTTGCGGGGGAGCAGCCACGTGTGGCCGTCGCGCTGGCGGAACGTCTTGACGGTCGCCTCCCCGTCGAGCATCGCCGCGACGATCTCGCCGTTGTCGGCGGTCGCCTGCGACCGCACGACCACCCAGTCGCCGTCGCAGATCGCGGCGTCGATCATCGAATCGCCCGAGACCTTCAGCATGAACAGCTCGCCCTTGCCGACGAGCTGACGGGGGAGCGGGAAGATCTCCTCCACCTGCTGCTCGGCCGTGATCGGCACGCCCGCGGCGATGCGGCCGACCAGGGGGACGAGTGCGGCGTCGCCGACCGAGGGCGCGGTGTCGGCGGGGCTCTCGGTGGCGGTGCCCGGCAGATCGATGAGCACCTCCATCGCGCGGGTCTTGCCCGCGTCGCGACGCAGGTAGCCGCTCAGCTCGAGCTGGTTGAGCTGGTGCGTGACGCTCGAGAGGGACTTGAGGCCGACCGCGTCGCCGATCTCGCGCATGCTGGGCGGGTAGCCGTGGCGCGCGATGGAGCGCTGGATCACTTCGAGGATCGCGAGCTGCTTGTCGCTCAGGCTCTTGCGCCGGCGGGTCTGGGGCTTGTCTCGCCCGGCCGCGTCGCTCATCTTCCGGCTCCGTCCTGCGCTCGGCCGCCGAGCGCTGTTTCTTCGAATGTCGGAGGCCCGTGGTGGGGTTCTCGTATCGAAACCGTATCCGGATCCCGCGCGGGAGGCAGGCAACCTCTCCGCGTGTCGCGTTCGAGAGATCGACGTGGGAATCCGGTATTGACATCGTACAGACTCGAAGATAGCTTCGGAAGAGAGGTTCGCATTCTCCACTCCCGGCCGAGTGGAGAATGCGAATCTCTCCCCATCAGGAGGAGACGAGCATGACCGCGATCGACTTCACGACGTCCGTCCCATCGCCGGCCCGCGCCGCCGGTGCCGCCGCCCACCGCGCCTCGCGCGCGGTGGCGGGGCGATCCACGCGTCTCCGCCTGACGGTTCGTGGCCGACGCGTGCTGGCAGCGCTCGCAGCCCTTCCCGCGGTGATCGCGCTCACCGTCGCGGTGATGGGGGGCGGCGCAGCCCTCGCCTCCCGCGATGCCGGCGCTCCTGTCGGCTCGTTCCGCACCGTGACCGTCGCCGCCGGCGAATCGCTGTGGGCGATCGCCGAAGAGGTCGCGCCCGCTCACGACCCGCGCGACGTCGTCGACGCGATCGTCCGTCTCAACGCGCTCGACACGGTCCTCGTACAGGCGGGTCAGCGTCTCGCCATCCCGGCGGCCTACGACGACGGGCGCTGATCCCCGGCCGCTCACACCCCAGGCCCGCCGGTCGCGCCGCCGCGTCGCGGGATGTCACGCGGCGGGGTCCTCCCTCTGCGCGGGCCTACCATGGGAGGGGTGAGTGCACGTCTCGAAGACCTCCCCCTACGCGCCGATCTCCGCGGGCAGAAGCCCTATGGCGCGCCGCAGGCGCCGCTTCCGGTGGCCCTGAACGTCAACGAGAACACGCATCCGGTTCCGGCCGAGGTCGCCGATGACATCCTCGACTCGATCGCGCTCGCGCTGCGCGACGTCAACCGCTACCCCGACCGCGAGTTCACCGGGCTGCGCGAGGGCTTCGCCGACTACCTGGGCCACGGCCTCACCCGTGACCAGATCTGGGCGGCGAACGGCTCGAACGAGGTGCTCCAGCACATCCTGCAGGCGTTCGCGGGTCCAGGGCGCACCGCCTTCGGCTTCACGCCCACGTACTCCATGTACCCCCTGCTGACTCGCGGCACGGGCGCGGAGTGGATCTCGGGCACCCGATCCGATGACTACACGATCGACGCGGAGGACGCAGCATCCCAGATCTCGGATGCCTCGCCCGACGTGACGTTCCTCTGCTCGCCGAACAACCCGACCGGCACGCCGCTGGGCCTCGATGTGGTCGAGGCGGTGTACGAGGCCACCGACGGCGTCGTCATCGTCGACGAGGCGTACTTCGAGTTCGCCCCACACGACGAGCGTTCGGCGCTCACGCTGCTGCCCGGCCGCGAGCGCCTCGTCGTCTCGCGCACGATGAGCAAGGCGTTCGCGTTCGCCGGTGCGCGCGTCGGCTACCTGGCGGCGGATCCCGTCCTCGTGGACGCGCTGCGGCTGGTGCGCCTGCCGTACCACCTGAGCGCGCTGACCCAGGCTGCGGCGTCGGCGGCGCTGCGGCACGCTCCGATCATGCTGAGCATGGTGGACGAGATCGTCGCCCAGCGGGACCGCATCTCGGCCACGGTCGAGGCGCTCGGCTACACCGCCCACGAGTCGTGGACGAACTTCGTGCTGTTCGGCGGCGTCGCGGACCCGGCGGCGACCTGGCAGGCGCTCTACGACGAGGGCGTGCTCATCCGTGACGTCGGCATACCGTCGCACCTGCGGGTCACGGCGGGCACGGCGGACGAGACCACCGCGTTCCTCGACGCCCTCGCCTCGGTAGGATCGGCGGCATGAGCGCCGCACCACGCACCGCCTCGCTGCGCCGGTCCACGAGCGAGTCGACGGTCGAGCTCGAGCTCGACCTCGACGGCACCGGCCGCAGCCGCATCGACACCACGGTGCCGTTCTTCGACCACCTGCTGACCGCGTTCGCGAAGCACTCGCTCACGGACCTCACGGTCCGCGCGTCGGGCGACACCGACATCGACGCCCACCACACGGTGGAAGACATCTCGATCGTGCTCGGCCAGGCGATCCGCGAGGCGCTCGGCGACAAGTCGGGTATCTCCCGCTACGGGGACGCGCTCGTTCCGCTCGACGAGGCGCTCGCTCAGGCCGTGGTCGACATCAGCGGCCGCCCCTATCTGGTGCACACGGGCGAGCCCGCCGGGTTCGAGCACCACCTCATCGGCGGTCACTTCACGGGCTCGCTGGTGCGTCACACCTTCGAGGCGATCGCGTTCAACGCGGCGCTGACGGTCCACGTGCGCGTGCTCTCGGGCCGCGACCCGCACCACATCGCCGAGGCGGAGTACAAGGCGTTCGCTCGCGCGTTCCGGCAGGCGAAGGCGCTCGACCCGCTCGTCGAGGGCATCCCGAGCACGAAGGGCGCCCTGTGACCGCCAGCCCTCGCTCCGCGCAGGAGAAGCCGCTCGTCGCCGTCCTCGACTACGGGTCGGGCAACGTGCACTCGGCGGTCAAGGCGCTGATCGCGGCGGGTGCCGATGCGCGGCTGACCTCCGATCGCGGTCTCATCATGGACGCCGACGGATTGTTCGTGCCCGGCGTCGGCGCGTTCCGCGCAGTGGCCGAGGCGCTGCGCGCCAGCCGTGGCGACGAGCTCATCGAGCGCCGCCTCGCCGGCGGGCGTCCCGTGCTGGGCGTGTGCGTCGGCATGCAGATCTTCTTCGAGCGCGGCGTCGAGCGCGGCGTCGACACCGAGGGCATGGGCGAGTGGCCCGGCGTCGTCACCGAGCTCGACGCCCCCGTCCTGCCCCACATGGGCTGGAACACCGTCGAGCCCGGCGCGGGAACTCGCCTGTTCCGCGGCATCGAGAACGAGCGCTTCTACTTCGTCCACTCGTTCGGCGCGCAGAAGTGGCTGCTCGACGTGCAGCCTCCCTTCCCCGAGCCCGTCCTGACGTGGTGCGAGTACGGCACGCCGTTCCTCGCCGCGGTCGAGAACGGGCCGCTGTCGGCCACGCAGTTCCACCCGGAGAAGTCGGGGGATGCCGGCATCCGTCTCCTCACGAATTGGATCGACGGCCTCGGCGGGGCTACCCTCTGAGACCGTGCCGTCTGCGGGAGCGCGTGCTTCCGTGATCCGCCCCACAGCTTCCCCACGTCTGAGTCAGGATCCATGAACGATTTCGCGTCCACACCCAAGCTCGTCCTCCTGCCCGCCGTCGATGTGGCAGACGGCAAGGCCGTCCGCCTGACGCAGGGCGAGGCCGGCACCGAGACGAGCTACGGCGACCCCGTCGACGCGGCCCTCGACTTCGCGCGTCAGGGTGCCGAGTGGATCCACCTCGTCGACCTCGATGCGGCCTTCGGCCGCGGCAGCAACGCCGGTGTGCTGCGCAAGGTCATCAAGCAGGTCCGCGGCGTGCAGGTCGAGCTCTCGGGCGGCATCCGCGACGACCGCACGCTCGAGGCCGCGCTCGAGAGCGGCGCGGCGCGCATCAACCTCGGCACGGCCGCGCTGGAGAACCCCGAGTGGGCCGCCGACGTCATCGGCCGCTACGGCGACGCGATCGCCGTCGGCCTCGACGTGCGTGGCACGACGCTCGCCGCCCGGGGCTGGACGCGCGAGGGCGGCGACCTCTGGACGGTCCTCGATCGCCTCGAGTCGGCCGGCTGCAGCCGCTACGTCGTCACCGACGTCACCAAGGACGGCACCCTCCAGGGCCCGAACCTCGATCTCCTGCGCGAGCTCACCACCCGCACCCCTAAGCCGATCGTCGCCTCGGGCGGCGTGTCGAGCCTCGACGACATCGCGGCGCTGCGCGACCTCGTCCCGCTCGGCGTCGAGGGCGCGATCGTGGGCAAGGCGCTGTACGCCGGCGCGTTCACGCTCGCCGAGGCGCTGGATGTCGCCGGACACTGACCCGCACGCCGCTCATCACGGCCACGGGCACGGCGGCGACTCCGCCGGTGTGCCGTGGGAGGGGCGCAGCTTCCAGGCGAATCCGCACGCCTCCGACGACGGCTCCGCCGACCCGGCGCTGCTCGCCGCGCTCACCGCTTTCCGTGCGGGCACCGGCGGCCAGCGCGAGGTCGTCGACGCCTACCGTTCGGCGCGCCTGCTGATCCCGCTGGTCGCCGAGAAGGGCGACCACGGCATCGGGCCGCACGGCCTCGAGGTCGACAAGACGCAGGAGCTCTCCATCGTCACGGTGGCCGCCCCCGACGGCCGTCGCGTGCTGCCGGTGTTCACGTCGGTCGACACGATGAGGCGATGGGATGCTGCGGCCCGGCCGGTCCCGGCCGACGGCGTCCGCACCGCCCTGTCCGCGACGGCCGACGACACCGACCTCATCGTGGTCGACCCGGGCTCGGAGACCGAGTTCGTCATCCGTCGCCCCGCCGTGTGGGCGATCGGACAGGGGCAGCCGTGGGAGCCGAGCTTCCTCTCACCCGACGTGTACGCGGGCCTGCAGGCGAGCATCGGCGGCGAGCTGTCGGTCATCGACCTCGCGGTGGAGTCCGGCGACCCCGACGCGCGCCTGCGCGGCCCGGAGCTCGTGGTGCGCCTGCAGCTCATGGACGGCCTCGAGAAGGCCGAGCTCGACGCCGTGCTCGCACGCCTCGCGAAGCGCTGGGCCGCCGACGACCGCGTCGCCGTGCTCGTCGACTCCCTCACGGTCAAGCTCGTCCGCGCCTGACCCTCGAGCCTTGCGGCTCCCCGCCGGCGGGTGGATGATCGGCACCGCGGAGGTGTCCGATGGAGCACGGTGCGAGGAGTGACTACGGGCGGGCGCTCCATGCGGCGCACCGCCATGCGATGGCGTGGCTCGACTCACTCGACCAGCGCCCGATCCGCCCCGAGCTCGATGCCGACGCGATCCTCGACCGGTTCCCGGCCGACCTGCCCGACGAGGCCGGCGACGCGACCGCCGTCGTGGAAGAGCTCGTCGCCGCGGCGGGGCCGGGTCTCATGGCGATGGGGTCCTCGCGCTTCTACGGGCTCGTGACCGGTGGCACCTATCCCGCCGCACTCGCGGCCGACTGGCTGGTGTCGGCGTGGGACCAGAACACGGGGCCGCGCCAGGTCGCTGGGGCGACGGCGGCCGTGGAGGAGACCGCCGCGCGGTGGCTCCTCGACGTCCTCGGTCTCCCGCCCGACAGCGGAGTGGGCTTCTCGACGGGCGCGACGAACGCGAATCTGGCATGCCTCATCGCCGCCCGCGACGCCGTCATCCGCGAACGCGGGGGCGACCCGGCTCTCGGACTGCACGACGCACCGCCCGTCCGCTTCCTCGCGGGCGACGCCGTGCACACGTCGGTCGTGCTGGCAGGACGGATGTCGGGACTGGGCGCTCCGCGGACGGTCGGGGCGGACGCGCAGGGCCGAATAGACGTCGATGGCCTCGCCTCGGCGCTGCACGAGCACGGCGACGCTCCTGCGATCGTCGCCCTGCAGGCGGGCGAGGTGCACTCGGGCGCGTTCGACGACTTCGTCGCGGCGGTGGAGGTGGCGCATCTGGCGGGCGCCTGGGTGCACGTCGACGGCGCGTTCGGCCTGTGGGCCGCTGCCAGCCCGCGGTCGCGGCACCTCGTGGAGGGGCTCGCGGTCGCGGACTCGTGGGCGACCGACGCGCACAAGACGCTCAACGTCCCCTATGACTGCGGCGTCGCGATCGTCCGCGACGAGGCGGCGATGACGGCGGCGCTGGGAGCCCGCGCGGCGTACCTCCCCGCGATGCCGGGCGTCGCCGATCCCTACGACCACGTCACGGAGATGTCGCGCCGCGCACGCGGGGTGCCGGTGTGGGCGGCGCTGCGCTCCCTCGGACGACAGGGCGTCGCCGGGCTGGTCGACGGACTGACGGATGCTGCCACCGCCCTCGCCGCCGGATTCGAGGCGATCGCGGGGCTCGAGGTGCTGAACGACGTCGTTTTCACCCAGGTCTGCCTCGCGGCGCGCGACGACGCGGCGACGGCAGCGCTGGGGGAGTGGCTGCGCGCGGAGGGGACGGTGTGGGCCTCGTCCTCGACGTGGCACGGGCGCACGGTGGTGCGCTTCTCGGTGAGCAATCGTGGCACCGACGCCGAGGCCGTCCGTCGCACGGTCGACGCGGTGGCGCGCGGCGCCGCCGAGCTCGGCCTCGACGCGTGAGCCCGCGCGTGGGCTGCGGGCCTCAGCGGGTCAGGTGACCGGGCCGGTCCACTTCTCGCCCGGACCCTTGCCGATCGGGTCGGGGATGACGGAGGCCTCGCGGAACGCGAGCTGCACCGAGCGCAGCCCGTCGCGGAGGGAGCGGGCGTGCATGTCGCTGATCTCGGGAGCTCCGGCGGTGATGAGTCCTGCCAGGGCGTTGATGAGCTTTCGGGCCTCGTCGAGGTCCGTCTGCGTCGCGGGGTCGTCGGCCAGTCCGACCTTGACGGCGGCGGCGCTCATCAGATGGACGGCGGCCGTGGTGATGACCTCGACGGCCGGCACATCGGCGATGTCGCGCGAGGCGGAGGCGGCCGCCCGCTCCTGTTCCTCCCAGCGCGCCTGACGCTCAGCATCCACTGCCGTCGTGCTCGTCGGATCGCCGTCCTGGTCTCGAATCGTGTCCACGCCGTTCTCTCTGATAGACTGCTGCGGTCTCCGGTGCGTTCTGCACCGGATCGGAAAGTGGATCACATCCCACCCGCGCTTGCCGTTCCAGGCTACCGGGTCATGCACTCCGCCCCGACCGTTCCGCGGCCGGGGTAGCCGTCGGGGCGACCGGACGGGAACTCCATCACCGGAGAGGGTGCAGGAAGTCGGCGCTCGAAGCGTCTGACGGGTGGAGTGGATCTTCCTCCGCCCGCGATACGACAGCGTGTCGCGGTGGTCCAGCCCATATACCCAAGGAGTTCCGCATCAGCGATCCCCGCACCAACGACCGCATCCGCGTGCCCGAGGTCCGCCTCGTCGGCCCGAACGGAGAGCAGGTCGGCGTCGTCCGCATCGAGGTGGCGCTGCGCCTGGCCCAGGAGGCCGACCTCGATCTCGTCGAGGTGGCCCCGAACTCGAAGCCGCCCGTGGTCAAGATCATGGACTACGGCAAGTTCAAGTACGAGGCTGCGCAGAAGGCCAAGGAAGCGCGTCGCAATCAGGCGAACACCGTCCTCAAGGAGGTCCGGTTCCGTCTGAAGATCGAGGCCCACGACTACATCACCAAGCTCAAGCGCGCCGAGGGCTTCCTCCAGTCCGGCGACAAGGTCAAGGCGATGATCCTGTTCCGCGGTCGCGAGCAGTCGCGTCCCGAGCAGGGCGTGCGTCTGCTCCGCAAGTTCGCGGAGGACGTCGCCGAGTTCGGCACGGTCGAATCGAACCCCACGATCGACGGCCGCAACATGGTGATGGTGGTCGCGCCGCACAAGAACAAGTCCGAGGTGAAGACGGAGCAGAACGCTCAGCGCGCCGCGAACAAGGAAGCTGCCCGCTCCGCCCGCAGCGGCGGCGCGGCGCAGGCCGGTGCTGCGCCCGCAGCGGCCGAGGCCCCCGCGGCCGACGCCCCGGCCGCCGCCCCCGAGGCAGCCACGGCCGAGTAAGGCCCCACAGACTCCCGCACCGCGGGATACCGACTCCCGCCTGGGCGGGAAGTGAAACGAAGGAAGAAGAGATGCCGAAGCAGAAGACCCACTCGGGCGCCAAGAAGCGCTTCAAGGTCACCGGCAGCGGGAAGCTCATGAAGCAGCAGGCGAACCTCCGCCACAACTTCGAGGGCAAGCCCAGCCGCCGTACCCGCCGCCTGTCGCAGGAGCAGGTCCTCGCCCCGGGCGACGCCAAGGTCGCGAAGAAGCTCCTCGGCCGCTGACGCGCGCCGACGCAAGTTAGGAACATCAAGAAATGGCTAGAGTCAAGCGGGCCGTCAACGCCCACAAGAAGCGTCGCGTCATCCTCGAGCGCGCCTCGGGTTACCGTGGCCAGCGTTCGCGCCTGTACCGCAAGGCGAAGGAGCAGGTCACCCACTCGCTCGTCTACGCGTACCGCGACCGCCGCAAGCGCAAGGGCGACTTCCGCCGCCTGTGGATCCAGCGCATCAACGCCGCTGCCCGTCAGAACGGCATCACGTACAACCGCTTCATCCAGGGCCTCGGCCTCGCGGGCGTGCAGGTCGACCGCCGCATGCTCGCCGAGCTCGCGGTGAACGAGCCCAAGACGTTCGCGTCGCTCGTCCAGACCGCCAAGAAGGCGCTGCCCGAGAACGTCAACGCTCCGAAGAGCGCCTGACCAGCGGCATCCGTCGTCTCGACAGGGGCGTCCTCCTCACGGAGGGCGCCCCTTCCGCGTCTGCCCGCCAGATTTCGCGAAACTCCAGGTCGGCGCCGAGACAGCAGTCTCGCGTGGGAGTCTCGGCGCTCCGATGAAGTCTCGCGAAATCTGGCGGGAGAAACGCATGCCGGGATGGGGATGCCGCGACTCTAGACTGAGAGCCGTGCTCGAGAACCCTCGCTCTCCGCGTGTCCGCGCCGTCGCGAAGCTGACGAAGCGCAGCGCCCGCCAGGAGACCGGCCTGTTCCTGCTCGAGGGTCCGCAGGCCGCGCGCGAGGCGCTGGCGTACCGGCCCGACACCCTCGTCGAGATCTTCGCGACGCCTACCGCCCTCGAGAAGCACACCGATGTGCGCGATGCCGCGAAGGACGCCGGACTCGAAGTCGTCTACACGACGGAGGCGGTGCTCGACGCGATGGCCGACACCGTCACGCCGCAGGGGATCGTCGCGGTCGCCCGTCAGTCGCCGACATCGCTGCGCGACGTCTTCGCCGCCTCCCCTCGCCTCGTCGCGATCTGCGAGGAGGTGCGCGACCCCGGCAACCTCGGCACGATCATCCGTGCGGCCGACGCGGCCGGCGCGGACGCCGTCGTGCTCACCGGACGCACCGTCGACCCTTACAACCCCAAGGTGGTGCGCGCGACCACCGGTTCGCTCTTCCACGTGCCGGTCGCCGTCGGGGTCGATCTCGCGACGACCGTCGAGAAGGCGCACGCCGCGGGTGTGCGGGTGATCGCGGCCGATGTCGGGGGAGGGGATTTCCTCGCGTCGCGCGACGTGCTCGCCGAGCCCACGGCATGGCTCTTCGGCAACGAGGCGCGCGGTCTCGAGGAGGACGCGCTCGCGCTCGCCGACCTTTCGCTGCGGCTCCCGATCTACGGTGCGGCCGAGTCGCTGAACCTCGCGACCGCGGCGAGCGTCTGCCTGTACGAGACCGCGTTCGCCCAGCGCGCCGCCCGCTGACCGGCGCCCATTCCGGCCCTGTTACGGATCGGTAAAGGACGCCGCGCCCCACTGGCCTCGTGTCGCCGCGCACCCCTAGTGTGATGGACATGGCGACACCTGATGCACCGGCAGCGGCGCCGCGCACTTCGAACATCAACGTCCGTCGCGGCGAGCCGCTCGTGGTCGTCGACCACGTCGACAAGCACTTCGGCGATCTCCATGTCCTTCGCGACATCAACACCGTGGTCAACCGCGGCGAAGTGGTCGTCGTGATCGGTCCCTCGGGCTCGGGCAAGTCGACGCTGTGTCGCGCGATCAACCGGCTCGAGACGATCGACTCCGGCAGGATCACGATCGACGGCGTGCCCCTTCCCGAGGAGGGCAAGGCGCTGGCGACGCTGCGCGCGGACGTGGGCATGGTGTTCCAGTCCTTCAACCTCTTCGCACACAAGACCGTGCTCGAGAACGTCACTCTGGGCCCGATCCGGGTGCGAGGGATGAAGAAGAAGGCCGCAGACGAGAAGGCCATGCAGCTGCTCGACCGCGTCGGCGTGGCCAATCAGGCCAAGAAGATGCCGAACCAGCTCTCGGGCGGTCAGCAGCAGCGCGTCGCGATCGCCCGCTCGCTCGCGATGAACCCGAAGCTGATCCTCATGGACGAGCCCACGAGCGCGCTCGACCCCGAGATGATCAACGAGGTCCTCGATGTGATGGTCGGGCTGGCGCAGGAGGGCATGACGATGATCGTCGTCACCCACGAGATGGGGTTCGCGCGCAAGGCGGCCGACCGCGTGCTGTTCATGGCGGACGGCGCCATCGTCGAAGAGGCCACGCCCGACCAGTTCTTCACCAACCCGCAGAGCGACCGCGCGAAGGACTTCCTCTCCAAGATCCTCGAGCACTGAGAAACTCCCGCCGTCCCCACGGCCGGGATCCCAGAGGACCGTCACGAGCGGTCCCCGCACAGCAAAGGACGAAGACATGAAGCGAATGCGACTTCCGCTGATCGCGCTGGCCGCGGCCGGTGCGCTCGCGCTGTCGGCGTGCGCCTCCGGCGGAACGCCCGGTGGCGAGACGACGACGACGCCCGAGCCCGAGCCCACGTTCGAGGCAGGCACCACGATGGCCGAGCTGGCCGAGGCGGGCTCGATCACAATCGGCACGAAGTTCGACCAGCCGCTGTTCGGTCTGGTCAACCCGGACGGCACTCCCGAGGGCTTCGACGTCGAGATCGGCAAGATCATCGCGTCCGAGCTCGGCATCGCCGAAGAAGACATCGAGTGGGTCGAGACCGTCTCGGCCAACCGCGAGCCGTTCATCCAGAACGGCCAGGTCGACATCGTCATCGCCACCTACACGATCAACGACAAGCGCAAGGAAGTCGTCTCCTTCGCAGGCCCGTACTACATGGCCGGCCAGTCGATCCTCGTGCTCGCCGACAACGACGATATCGAGAGCGAAGACGACCTCGTCGGCCAGCCGGTCTGCTCGGTGACGGGCTCGACGCCGGCTGCCAAGCTCGCGGAGATCGGCGCCGAGCCGGTGCTGACCGACACGTACTCCAACTGCCTCGGACCCCTGCGGGACGGCACGGTGGTCGCCGTGTCCACCGACAACGTCATCCTCGCCGGCCTCGCTGCGCAGAACGAAGGCGAGTTCAAGGTCGTGGGCGAGCCGTTCACCGAGGAGCCCTACGGCATCGGTCTCGCGCTCGAAGACACCGACTTCCGCATGTGGATCAATGACGTGCTCGAAGAGTCGTACGAGGACGGCCGGTACGAAGAGGCCTGGAACGCGACGGCGGGCACCGTGCTCCCGTTCGTGGACCCGCCCGCGCCGGACCGCTACTGATCGACGGATGCCCCGGACCGGCGCATCAGCCGGTCCGGGGCATCCGCCCGACCCGCCCGGACGACGAGCAAGGAAGGAGAGCCCGTGGAGCAGCTCTGGTCGCTGATGCCCATCTTCCTCGACGGCTTCCGCGTCACCCTGATCCTCCTCGCGGTATCGGGGGTGCTCGCGCTGATCCTCGGCACGTTCATCGCCGCGATGCGCATCTCGCCCGTCGGCGCGCTGCGCGGGTTCGCGGCGTTCTGGACCGAGATCGCCCGCAACACCCCGCTCACGCTCGTCTTCTTCTTCACGGCGTTCGTGCTTCCCATGCTCGGAGTGAGGGCGCCTTACCTGATCCTCGCTTTCATCGCTCTCACGTACTACACATCGCCGTTCGTGGCGGAGGCGCTGCGATCGGGGATCAACGGCGTGCCGATCGGTCAAGCGGAGGCCGCGCGGAGCATCGGTCTGGGCTTCCGTCAGACGGTCTCGCTCGTCGTCCTGCCGCAGGCGTTCCGCATGACGATCCCACCCCTCATCAACGTCTTCATCGCGCTGACGAAGAACACGTCGGTCGCGGGCGGCTTCTTCGTCGTGGAACTGTTCGCGACCACGCGGCAGCTCGCCAACGACAACGGCAACATCGTGATTCCGATCCTGCTGACCGCCGCCGCGCTCTACCTCGTCGTGACCGTCCCGCTCGGGTTCCTCGCATCCCGACTCGAGAAGCGTTGGGTGGTGAAGCGATGACCGGCACGAGCGTCCTCTTCGATGCCCCGGGCCCGCGTGCCCGCAGGTTCTCTCTGATCCTGTCGATCGTCTCGCTGATCCTGATCGTGGCCATCGCCGTCTGGGTGGTCATGCTGCTCGCCGCGCCGCGCGAATCGGGCGGGATCACGCTTCCGGGAATGTTCGACCCGAGCCGGTGGAACATCTTCCTCGACCCCGAGGTGTGGGGCTCGATCGGCCGCGGCGTCATCGCGACGCTGCAGGCTGCCGCAGTCGCCGCCGTCGGGGCGATCATCCTCGGCATCGTCTTCTCACTCCTGCGCAGCTCGGCGATCGGGTGGGTGCGTATCCCCACGGCCTGGCTGCTGGAGTTCCTCCGTGGCATGCCGGTGCTGCTGATGATGCTCTTCATCCTGCTCGTGGCATCGACCGGCGCCTTCTGGGCCGTGGTGATCGCACTCGTGCTCTACAACGGCACGCTCATCGGAGAGGCGCTGCGTGCCGGACTGGCAGCGCTGCCGCGCGGCCAGCGTGAGGCCGCGCTGAGCATCGGCATGCGCGAGTTCCAGTCCAAGATGCTCGTCGAGTTCCCGCAGGCCTTCCGCCAGATGCTGCCGATCATCGTGGCCCAGCTGGTGGTGCTTCTGAAGGACACCTCGCTCGGCTTCATCGTCGGGTACAACGAGATCATCCGCACGATGATGAACAACCTCGCGAGCTTCTACGGCAACCGCTACCTGTTCTCGCTCTTCGTCGTCTGCCTCGTCATCTACCTGATCATCAACCTGAGCCTGTCGTGGTTCGCGCGCTGGCTGGCGCGTCGCACAGCCAGCGGCGGGCGCAAGGGCGGTCGCGGCCGAGTCGTCGAAGATCCGACGAACCCCGCCGCGCTGCTGCACGTGGAGGCCGAGGCGGACACTGCCGCAGAAGGACCGTCCGCCCGCTGACGGACCTGCCTGCTGCACGACGATCGGCGGGAGCGGGCGCCGCCCGTCGGTAGACTCGTCTCTCGTGTCCGACGCTCCTGAACCGCGCGCATCGAATTCGGCCGAGATCACGCCTGAGGCGGTGAACGCCGCCGTCGACGCCGCCCTCGAGGCCATTGCCGCCGCGGCCGACACCGCGGCGCTGAAGGCTGCACGCTCCGCCCACTCCGCCGAGGGCTCGCCGCTGGCGAAGCTCAACGCGCGGCTGCGCGACGTGCCCAACGACAAGAAGGCCGAGTTCGGCAAGCTCGTCGGCCAGGCGCGCGGCCGCGTGAACCAGGCGTTCGGCGCCCGCGAGGAGGAGCTCGCCGCTGCGGAGACGGCCGCGAAGCTCGAGGCCGAGCGCGTGGACATCACGGCACTCGCTGCCCGCGCGCGCGTGGGGGCGCGGCATCCGATCTCCCTCCTCCAGGAGCAGATCGCCGACATCTTCGTCGGCATGGGCTGGGAGATCGCGGAGGGCCCCGAGCTCGAGCACGAGTGGTTCAACTTCGACGCGCTGAACTTCGACGTCGACCACCCCGCGCGTCAGATGCAGGACACGTTCTTCGTCGACCCGGTCGACCGCCACCTCGTGATGCGCACGCACACGAGCCCGGTGCAGGTGCGCTCGATGCTCGAGCGCGATCTGCCGCTGTACGTGCTGTGCCCCGGTCGCGTGTACCGCACCGACGAGTTCGACGCGACGCACCTGCCGGTCTTCACGCAGTTCGAGGGGATCGTCGTCGACAAGGGCATCACGATGGCCCACCTCAAGGGCACCCTCGACCACGCCGCCAAGGTGCTGTTCGGCGCCGAGGCGAAGACGCGGTTCCGCGCGAACTTCTTCCCCTTCACCGAGCCGTCGGCCGAGCTCGACCTGTGGCACCCGACCTTCAAGGGCGGCGCCCGATGGATCGAGTGGGGCGGCTGCGGCATGATCAACCCCAACGTTCTGCGCGCGGCGGGGATCGACCCGGAGGAGTACTCGGGCTTCGCGTTCGGCATGGGCATCGAGCGCACGCTCATGTTCCGCAGCGACGTCCAGGACATGCGTGACATGGCCGAGGGCGATGTCCGCTTCAGCGAGCAGTTCGGAATGGTGGTCTGATGCGCGTCCCGCTCTCATGGCTTCGTGAGTACGTCGACGTCCCGGCGGAGGCCTCGCCCGAGGACGTCCTCGCGGCCCTCGTGCGGGTCGGATTCGAAGAGGAGGACGTCCACCGCTTCGACCTCCAGGGGCCGATCGTGGTCGGCGAGGTGCTCGACTTCGTCGAGGAGCCGCAGTCCAACGGCAAGACCATCCGGTGGTGCCACGTGCGCGTCGCGCCCGACGGCGAGACGGCGGCCGACGGCGGCGACGCGGTGCACGGTGTCGTGTGCGGTGCACGCAACTTCTTCGTCGGAGACAAGGTCGTCGTGACCCTGCCCGGCGCGGTGCTGCCCGGCCCGTTCCCGATCGCCGCGCGCAAGACCTACGGCCACGTCTCGGACGGCATGATCGCCTCCGCTCGCGAACTGGGTCTCGGCGAGGAGCACAGCGGCATCCTGCGCCTCGTCGAGCTCGGCATCGACGCTCCCGTCGGCACCGACGCGATCTCGCTCCTCGGGCTCGACGACGTCGCCGTCGAGATCAACGTGACGCCCGACCGCGGGTACGCGCTGTCGATCCGCGGCGTCGCGCGCGAGTACTCCCACTCGACCGGCGCCGCGTTCCGCGACCCGGCCGACCGCGCGTGGGAAGAGCTCGCGCCCGGGTCCGGGTTCCCCGTCAGCGCCGACGACCTCGCGCCGATCCGCGGACGCGCGGGGGTCACCGAGTTCGTGGCCCGTGTGGTGCGCGATGTCGACCCGACCAAGCCCACGCCCGCGTGGATGATCGCGCGCCTGTCGCTCGCCGGCATCCGCTCGCTCGGGATCCTGATCGACATCACCAACTACGTGATGCTCGAACTCGGCCAGCCGATCCACGGCTACGATCTCGACAAACTGCAGGGCGGCATCACGGTGCGCCGCGCGACGCGGGGCGAGAAGCTCGAGACCCTCGACGGCAAGGTCCGCACGCTCGACGTCGAAGACCTGCTCATCACCGACGAGTCCGGGCCGATCGGCCTCGCCGGCGTCATGGGCGGTGGTACGACCGAGATGGGCGACGCGACCCGAAACGTGCTCATCGAGGCGGCCACCTTCGATACGGTGTCGATTGCACGCACGGCCCGCCGGCACAAGCTGCCGAGCGAGGCATCCCGTCGCTTCGAGCGCGGTGTCGACCCGCTCGTGCCGTTCGTCGCCGCGCGCCGCGTGGCCGACCTGATGGTCGAGTATGCCGGCGGCACCAGCGACGACGAGTACGGAGCGGCGCTGTTCGCCGAGGTGTTCATCCCGGGCATCGACCTGCCGCCGACCTTCGTCCAGCACCTCATCGGCGTCGACTACACGCCGGGCCAGATCGAGGCCGCGCTGCGGCTCATCGGCTGCGAGGTCGTGGAGGCCGAGGACGACGCCGCCGGCTGGCAGGTCATCCCGCCCTCGTGGCGCCCCGACCTCACCGACAAGTGGACGCTCGCCGAGGAGGTCGCCCGCATCGAGGGCTACGACCGCATCCCGTCGGTGCTGCCCACCCCGCCGTCGGGCCGCGGCCTGACCGCCGCTCAGCAGGGGCGCCGCCGGGTGGCGAACGCGCTGGCGGCGGCCGGCTTCGTCGAGACCCCGTCGTTCGGCTTCACCACCGAGGAGCACAACGACCTCCACGGCTCGCCGTCGGGGGAGCACCTGCCGAGCGTCAAGCTCGCGAACCCCCTCGACGGGCAGGCGCCGTTCCTGCGCCGCTCGCTCATTCCCGGCCTCCTCCAGGTCGCGCACCGCAACGTGGCACGCGGGTTCACGGACCTCTCGCTCTTCGAGACGGGCGTCGTCTTCCTCCCGAAGGAGGGCGTGCAGTACGGCACATCGCACGTGCCGCCGCTGGCCGTCCGACCGGATGCCGCGACCCTGGCCGAGCTCGATGCCTCGATCCCGCCGCAGCACCGCCACGTCGCCGTGCTGCTCACGGGCAGCCTCGTCCCGAAACAGCCCGGAGTGACGCCGGCGACGGCGGAGCTCGCCGACGCGCTCGACGCCGTCCGCACGATCGCGGCCGCGGCGGGCGTGACGATCGACGTCGCGCAAGGCGAGCGTGCCGCTCTGCACCCGGGTCGCACCGGCGTGCTCTCCGTCGACGGCACCGCGATCGGCTACGTCGGCGAACTGCTTCCCGCGGTGGCCGAGGCATCCGATCTTCCGGGGCGCGTCATCGTCGCGGAGCTGGATCTCGACCTGGTGCTCTCGCTCGCGGGCGAGAAGGTCGTCGCCGCGTCGCTGTCGGGCTTCCCGGCCGCGACGCAGGACGTGTCGCTCGTGCTCGGCGCCGACGTTCCGGCCGCCGACGTGCGCGCCGCGCTCGTCACGGGCGCGGGAGAGCTCCTCGAATCGGTGCGCCTGGTCGACGACTACCGCGGACAGGGCGTGCCCGAGGGGCAGAAGAGCCTCACGTTCGCGCTGCGCTTCCGCGCCTCCGACCGCACGCTCACGGCCGCCGAGGCGACCGAGGCGAAGCTCGCCGGCATGGCTGTGGCGGCGGAGCGTTTCGGGGCGACGCTGCGCGAGTAGCATCCGAAGCGGAGGTGCCCGATGTCCGAGATCCTCCGCGACCGCCCCTGACATTCCGCCGGCGGCGATGAGGAAGCCCCGCGCGTCTGGTTGGGTGGACGCATGACGGACGTACTGGTGCTGGGCGGGACGGGCTGGCTGAGCGGGCGCATCGCCGAGCGGTGGGCGGATGCCGGAGCCTCCGTCACCTGTCTTGCCCGCGGCGGCCGCGACGCACGGTACGGCACGACGCTGGTCGTCGCCGACCGCAACGACCCCGACGCCTACGACGAGGTCGCCCGCCGCGAGTGGGACGAGATCGTCGACGTGTCGTCGAACCCCGACCACGTGGCCGCGGCGGTGGCGGCACTGGGGGAGCGCACCCGGCACTGGACGTACATCTCGACCGTGTCGGTCTACGCGGCCGACGATGTGCCGGGGGCGGACGAATCGGCCGAGCTGCTGGGCGCTCCCGCGCCGGATGCGGACGAGGACTACGGCCGCGCCAAGGTGCGGGCCGAGGCATCCGTCCGCTCGTCACTCGGATTCCGCGCCGCGATCGTGCGTCCGGGTCTCATCGTGGGCCCGGGCGACCCCACCGACCGGTTCGGGTACTGGGTCGGCCGCTTCGCCCTCGCCGGCGCGGGCGATGTGCTCGTCCCCGACACGGCCGATCGGGGAGCTCAGGTGATCGACGTCGACGACCTGGCGGAGTTCGTGCAGGCGATCGGGCACGAGCGCTGGACAGGTGTGGTGAACGCCGTGGGCGACCCGGTCGCCCTCGACCGGCTCTTCGCGGACGCCCGCGTGATCGCCGGGCACTCCGGAACCCTCGCCGCGGTCGACGACGACTGGCTGCAGCAGCACGGAGTCGCGTACTGGATGGGACCGCGCTCGCTGCCACTGTGGCTGCCCGCCGGCATGCCGGGGTTCTGGACCCGCTCCAACGCGGCGTACCGGCTGCTCGGGGGTCGGCTGCGTCCGCTGGGCGACACCCTCGCACGCACCCTGGCGGACGAGCGCGACCGCGGCCTCGACCGCGAGCGCCGGGCGGGCCTGACGCGCGCGGACGAGCTCGAGCTGCTCCGCCGGCTGCACGGCTGATTTGCGGATGCTGCGACCCGGCCGCTATCGTCGGCGCATGCCTTCGGCGACCCAGGGACTCTCGACGCTCGTTCCGAGCGCCGCTCCCGCGCGCCGACGCCGTCTGGGCGAGCGCCGACTGTAGGCGACCCCGCACGCCGTCCGTCATGGACCGTCGCGAGTGGGCGTCGCCGTCTCCGGCCCCTGCACCCAGACTCTAAGGTGGAATCCATGACATATTCGGTCGCCGTCTCCGGCGCATCCGGCTATGCGGGCGGCGAGATCCTGCGGATCCTCGCCGCGCATCCCGACGTCGAGATCCGCACCGTGACCGCGCACTCCAACGCGGGACAGCCGCTCATCCAGCACCAGCCCCACCTGCGCTCCCTCGCGCACCTGACCCTCGCCGAGACCTCGCCCGAGGTGCTCGCCGGCCACGACATCGTCTTCCTGGCGCTGCCGCACGGCCAGTCCGGGCAGTACACCGACGCCCTCGGCGACACGCCCCTCGTGATCGACGCGGGGGCCGACCACCGCCTCGAGTCCGTCGCCGACTGGGATCGCTTCTACGGCGGCGACTTCCACGAGCCGTGGGTCTACGGCGTTCCCGAGCTTCCGGTGGCGGGCGCGAAGCAACGCGATCGGCTGGTCGGGGCATCGCGTATCGCCGCCCCCGGCTGCAACGCGTCGACCGTGAGCCTGAGCCTCGCGCCGGGCGTCGCCGCGGGGGTCATCGATCCGTCCGACATCGTCACCGTGCTCGCGGTCGGGCCGTCCGGCGCCGGCAAGAGCCTGAAGACGAACCTGCTCGCGGCCGAGATTCTCGGCACCGCCAACCCCTACGCCGTGGGCGGCTCGCACCGGCACATCCCCGAGATCCGCCAGGCGCTCGCCGCCGCGCGCGCCTCGGCCGCCGCGCCCGACAGCACGGCCGACGAGGGGATCCGGGTCTCCTTCACCCCGGTGCTGGTGCCGATGTCGCGGGGCATCCTCGCGACCTCCACGGCCCCGATCGCGCCGGGCGCGACGGACGACGAGATCCGCGGCGCCTGGGAGTCCGCGTACGGCGACGAGACGTTCGTCCAGCTGCTGCCGGCCGGTCAGTTCCCGCGCACGGCCGACGTGCTCGGCGCGAACACGGCGCTGATGGGCCTCGCGATCGACCGTGCGGCGAACCGCGTGGTCGTCGTCACCGCGGTCGACAACCTCGTCAAGGGCACGGCCGGAGCCGCCGTGCAGTCCATGAACATCGCGCTGGGTCTCGCCGAAGGCACCGCGCTGACCGTGAACGGAGTCGCGCCGTGAGCGTCACCGCGCCCCAGGGATTCGAGGCGGCGGGCGTCGCCGTCGGTCTCAAGTCGACCGGCAAGCCCGACGTGGCCGTGGTCGTCAACCGCGGTCCGCTCAAGGTCGGCGCCGCGGTGTTCACCAGCAACCGCGCGAAGGCGAACCCCATCATCTGGTCGCAGGAGGTCATCCGCGACGGTGTGGTCGAGGCGATCGTGCTCAACTCCGGCGGGGCGAACTGCTTCACCGGGTCGTTCGGATTCCAGACCACGCACCAGACCGCCGAGAAGGCGGCGGAGCTGCTCGGCGTGAGCGCCGGCGACATCCTGATCTGCTCGACCGGCCTCATCGGCACCGGCGACGAGGTGTTCCGCGGCAAGGTCCTGGCGGGCACTGAGCAGGGCATCGCCGAGCTCTCCGGCGACGGCGGAGAAGCAGCATCCCTCGCGATCATGACCACGGATTCGAAGCCCAAGCGCTCCGTCGCGACCGGTGACGGCTGGTCGATCGGCGGCATGGCGAAGGGCGCCGGGATGCTGGCACCCGGGCTCGCGACGATGCTCGTGGTCATCACGACGGACGCCGTCCTCGATGCGGCGCAGGCCGACGCCGCGCTGCGGGCGGCCACAGGGCGCACCTTCGACCGGCTCGACTCCGACGGCTGCATGTCGACGAACGACCAGGTCACGCTCCTGGTGAGCGGCGCGTCGGGAGTCACCCCCGACCCCGGCGCGTTCGCCGCGACGCTCGCCGAGGTCTGCCAGGACCTCGCCCGGCAGCTGCAGGGCGACGCCGAGGGCGCGAGCCACGACATCACGATCGAGGTCATCAACGCCGCGTCGGAGGACGACGCGGTGGAGGTCGGCCGATCGGTCGCGCGCAACAACCTCTTCAAGGCCGCGATCTTCGGCAACGACCCGAACTGGGGCCGAGTGCTCGCCGCGATCGGCACGACCCAGGCCGCGTTCGACCCGTACGACGTCGACGTGTGGATGAACGGCGTGCGCGTGTGCAGCGCCGGCGGCCCCGACGCTCCGCGTGAGGCCGTCGACCTCGCGCCGCGCGCGACGCACCTCGTGATCGACCTCAAGGTCGGCGCGGCGACGGCGACGATCCTCACCAACGACCTGACGCACGACTACGTCCACGAGAACAGCGCCTACTCCTCATGACCGACCTGCAAGAGACCGATCCCGGCGAAGCCAGCGCGCGGGCCGTCACCCTCATCGAGTCGCTGCCCTGGCTCAAGCGCTTCCGCGACCAGATCGTGGTGGTCAAGTACGGCGGCAACGCCATGGTCTCGGAGGAGCTGCAGGACGCCTTCGCCGCCGACATCGCCTACCTCCGCTACGTCGGCGTGAAGCCCGTCGTGGTGCACGGCGGCGGGCCTCAGATCTCGTCGATGCTCGACCGGCTCGCCATCCCGAGCGAGTTCAAGGGCGGCTACCGCGTCACCTCGACCGAGGCGATCTCGGTCGTGCGCATGGTGCTCACCGGCCAGATCAACCCGCAGCTCGTGTCGAAGATCAACGCGCACGGACCCGTCGCGACCGGGCTCAGCGGCGAGGACGCCGGCCTGTTCGGCGGACGCCGTCGCGGCGTGGTGATCGAGGGCGTCGAGCACGACCTCGGGCGCGTCGGCGACGTCGTGGAAGTCGATCCGCAGCCGGTGCTCGACCAGATCGAGGCGGGCCGCATCCCCGTCGTCTCGAGCATCGCTCCCGACCTCGACCACCCGGGACACTCGCTGAACGTGAACGCGGATGCCGCAGCATCCGCTCTCGCCGTCGCGCTCGGCGCCGCGAAGCTCGTGGTGCTGACCGACGTCGCGGGACTCTACGCCGACTGGCCCAACCGCGACTCGCTCGTGTCGCACCTGACCTCGACGGAGCTGAAGGCGATGCTGCCGACGCTCGAGTCGGGCATGATCCCGAAGATGACGGCGTGCCTCGAGGCCGTCGAGGGCGGCGTCGAGACCGCCGCGATCATCGACGGGCGGGTGCCGCACTCGGTGCTCGTGGAGATCTTCACCAGCAAGGGAATCGGAACAGAGGTGGTGCTCGGATGACGTGGCAGGACGATGCGGGGCGCGACCTCGTCAAGAGCTTCGGTGCTCGCATGCAGATGTTCGTACGTGGCGAGGGCTCGTACCTGTGGGACGCCGACGGCAAGCGCTACCTCGACTTCCTCGCGGGGATCGCGGTCGACTCGCTCGGCCACGCCCACCCGGTGTTCGTCGACGCGATCGCGACCCAGGCGGCCACGCTCGCGCACGTGTCGAACTACTTCGCCACGCCGCCGCAGCTGGCTCTCGCGGCGACGCTGAAGCGCCTCGCCGGCACCGGAGACTCAGGCCGTGTGTACTTCGGCAACTCCGGCGCCGAGGCGAACGAGGCCGCGTTCAAGCTCGCCCGCCTCCACGGCGGCACGGACCGCCCGCGCATCCTCGCCCTCACCGACGCCTTCCACGGCCGCACCATGGGCACGCTCGCCCTCACCGGCAAGCCGTACATGCAGGAGCCGTTCCTCCCGATGACGCCGGGCGTCGAGTTCATCGACTCCACGGTCGAGGCGCTCGAGGCGGCGATCGACGACCGGGTGGCCGCGCTGTTCGTCGAACCCGTCAAGGGCGAGGCGGGCGTGCTGCCGCTGCCCGAGGGCTACCTCGCAGCGGGGCGCGAGATCACCGAGCGCCACGGGGCGCTGCTCATCATCGACGAGATCCAGACCGGCGCCGGCCGTACGGGGGAGTGGTTCGCCTTCCAGCACGAGGGCATCACCCCCGACGCGATCACGGTCGCCAAGGGCATCGGCGGCGGCTTCCCGATCGGCGCGCTCATCACCTTCGGCGCCGCGAGCGAGCTGTTCTACCCGGGCACCCACGGCTCGACCTTCGGCGGCAATGCGCTCGGCACCGCCGTCGCCAACGCGGTCCTCGGCGAGATCGAGCGCGCCGAGCTGGTACGCAACGCGGCAGAGCGCGGGGAGCAGCTGCGCGCTGCGATCGCGGGCATCGACTCGAAGCTGATCGACGGATGCCGCGGCTCGGGCCTGCTGATCGGCATCGGGCTGCAGCATCCTGTCTCCAAGGCACTCGTGGCCGCGGCGCAGGAGCACGGTCTCGTCATCAACGCCCCGAACGACGAGACCATCCGCCTCGTCCCCGCCCTCACGATCGGCGACGTCGAGATCGACGAGTTCGTCGAGCTCTTCACCGCGTCGTTGCGCACGGTCGAGGACGCGCTCGTGCTCGAGACCCCCACGGAGGTTCCCGCATGACCCGCCACCTGCTGCGCGACGACGATCTGACGCAGGCCGAGCAGGACGAGATCCTCGACCTCGCGGTCTCGCTCAAGAAGGACCGCTGGAAGCTCAAGCCGCTCGAGGGCCCGCAGACGGTCGCCGTCATCTTCGACAAGTCGTCGACCCGCACGCGCGTCTCGTTCGCGGTGGGCATCGCCGACCTCGGCGGCTCGCCGCTCATCATCTCGACGGCGAACAGCCAGCTCGGCGGCAAGGAGACACCGGCCGACACGGCACGCGTGCTCGAGCGCCAGGTCGCGGCCATCGTGTGGCGCACGTACGCGCAGGCCGGCCTCGAGCAGATGGCGGAGGGCACGCGCGTGCCCGTCGTCAACGCGCTGAGCGACGACTTCCACCCCTGTCAGCTGCTCGCCGACCTGCTCACCATCAAGGAGCACAAGGGCGAACTGGCCGGGCTCACGCTCTCCTTCTTCGGCGACGGCAAGTCGAACATGGCCCACTCGTACGTGCTCGCGGGCGTCACCGCGGGCATGCACGTGCGTGTCGCATCGCCCGAGGCCTACGCTCCTCGCGACGACGTGATCGCCGACGCCGATCGCCGTGCGGCCGAGACCGGCGGCTCGGTCACCCTCTACACCGACCCCAACGAGGCGGCGGCCGGTGCCGACGTCATCGTCACCGACACGTGGGTGTCGATGGGCAAGGAGGAGGAGAAGCTCGAGCGCCTGCGCGACCTCGGCTCGTACAAGGTGACGGAGGAGCTGATGGGCCTCGCCAAGGACGACGCGATCTTCATCCACTGCCTGCCCGCTGACCGCGGCTACGAGGTCGACGCCGAGGTGATCGACGGTCCGCAGAGCGTCGTGTGGGACGAGGCCGAGAACCGCCTCCACGCCCAGAAGGCCCTGCTCGTCTGGCTCCTCCGTCAGGACTGAGAGCGCCGAGGCGGGAACGGGCCGGTCGTTGAGCGAGCGAAGCGAGACGAAGCGCCCTGAGCCGCGCACCGACGGCTGGCTCGCCACCCGGTGGGAGCGCCTGAACGGTCCCGGCCGCATCGGCGGAGTCGACCTCGCGCGCGGTCTCGCGGTGCTCGGGATGTTCGCCGCGCACCTGCTCTGGATCACCCAGTCCTTCGACTGGTTCGAGCCGGCCACGTGGATCGCCGTCGTGTCAGGCCGGTCGTCGATCCTGTTCGCGACGCTCGCCGGCGTTTCGATCGGGCTCGCGACCGGGGGCCGGTCGCCGTTCGCGGCCTCGGCGATGGCGACAGCGCGCGGCCGGCTCGCGGTGCGCGCCGGATTGCTGTGGGTGCTCGGCATCCTGCTCATCGCGACCGAGGTGCCGGTGTACGTGATCCTGCCCGCGTACGCCCTGATGTTCCTCCTCGCGCTCCCGTTGACGTCGCTGCCGGCGCGCGTGCTGCTGCCGCTGGCCGGCGCGCTGGCGCTGCTCATGCCCTTCGTGCAGGTGCTCCTCGACGCGGCCCCGGTGTGGAGCACGGCGCTCGGCTCCGAGATGTCGCTGGGGCTCGGCTGGCACTACCCGTTCACAACGTGGATCGCATTCGTCGTGGCCGGGCTCGGCGTCGCCCGCGCCGGCGTGACGGCGCTGCGGGTGCAGATGTGGCTGGTCGTCGCCGGCAGCGCGCTCGCGGTGCTCGGCTACGGACTCGGGGCCGCCACCGGTTCCGACCCCGAAGCCGAGACCGCGTCGTACCTCGGCGCGCTGTGGACCGCGCGGCCCCACTCGACCGGCCTGCTGGAGGTCGTCGGGTCGGGGGGCTTCGCGCTCGCCGTGCTGGGCGCGTCCCTGCTCGCCTGCCGGACCGTGTTGGTCTGGGTCGTGCTGCCCTTGCGCGCCGTGGGGGCGATGCCGCTCACCGCATACACGCTGCAGCTCCTGGTGTGGGCCGGCGTCGCCGCCGCCGTGCTCGATCGGGTCGGGGACCTCACCGGGTTCCGCGAGCTGCTGCCGTTCTGGCCGCTCACCATCGGCACGATCCTGCTCTGCACCGCCTGGGCGCTTCTCGTCGGCCGCGGCCCTCTCGAGACGCTGCTCGACCGCGCGTCGCGCTTCGCCGTCCCGGGGGACCGCTCCCGCTGACCGGGCCGGGTCGGCCGCTGTGGTCGTCGGCGAATCGCTTGGCGTCACTGCGGGCCGACGGGATGTGGCGTGTCGGGGCTCCTTCCCGGGGCACGAGCAAGTGTCGGGTTGGCCGCTCTGGTCGTTCGATGCGCCGGTTGCGGCAAGGAGGGCCGACTCGACGTCGTCCGCAACCGTGGTGTGATCATCAGCGGCCCCAGGCAGCGCGGACGAGCGCCGCGCGGACGCGCGAGACGGCGACCGCGGGAGTGGGCTTCATCTGCGCCGAGGTGATCCGGACCACCTCCCACCCCTCGGCGGCGCACGCCGCGTGCTTGACGATGTCCCGCTCCCATTGCGCGGGGTCACTGCGGTGGTGATCGCCTTCGTACTCGATGAGCACCCGATACTTCGAATACGCGAGCTCCGTATAGCCGATCGGCGTGCCGTCCGAGGCGATCACGTCGACGTCGAGCTCGGGCTCTGGCAGGCCGGCGCGAGTGAGCGCGAGCCGCATCTCGGTCTCGCGAGCCGATGAGCTGCCCACGCGGACATACGACAGCGCCTCCCGGAGTCTGGCCGCCCCCGGCCGCGGCTGGGCGGCGACGGCTTCGAGGTCGGCGAGTCCCGCGTGAGCATCGGACGGCTTGCCGCGTCGCATGCCGCGCGCTCGAGGGACTCGCACGATGGCGTCTCCCACGGCGATGAGCTCGTCCACCGTGAGCAGCTCGGCGAGGTGCGCCCAGGTGGTCGCGGCATCCGTCACCCGGAAGCCGTCCCGCTGGGTCACGGCCGTGACTGTCGCGCGGAACTGTCGCGCGCGCACTCCGGCCGCCTTGGACGACCGGTGCGGATGGAACACGCCGACATCGAGGCGGCGCGGACGCACCGCTGCCGTCCCGGTGGAACTCGAAGTCGCAGCATCCGTTCCCGATATCGGCTCCGCGCGCAGGAGACGGAGGGGGAGCGGGAACTTCCAGATCACCGCCGCGGTGACCGACCACAGGAAGGCATGGGAGGGAGCGATCGTCTTGTACGCGCGCGCCAGACGCAGGATCGCGGCGCGGAGCAGCCTGGCCTCGCGCGCCGCGGCGCCCTCGTCGGGCATCGATGGCTCCGGCTCGGGCGTACGAGCGCGAGCACCCCGGAACGGCTTGTCGAGATCGTTGTTGCGTAGCCGCCGCGACGAGACTCCCGCACCCCTCGCGCTCGCGACGGAGAAGCTGTCGCCCAGCGACGAGGGCAGAGGACGGGGCTTGCGCGGCACATCGTCATCGTTCAGGAGCCCGAGTGGCGCCGGGCGGCGGCGGCACGCATCTGTGGACGGCGAACCACCGTGGTCTGGTGTGGAGGGGGCGATGACGCATGCTCGAGTCGGCCGCTGTGGTCGCTGTGAGCCGCGGACGCGGCGTCTAGGGCCGACCCGATGCGGGAGCGAGCCGGTTCCGGGTCAGCACCGGCGCACCGGGTTGGCCGTTGAGGTCGTGAATGTGGCCGGACGCGGCGCGTAGGGCCGAGTCGACGCGCACCACGGTGAGCGCCACGGAGGCGCGCCCCGCCGCCCGCACCCTCGCTGACACAGCGACGGTGGGGCCGGTGCGCGTCGGTAGGCTGGACGAGTGAGTGAATCGAAGGGCGACGGCACCAACGAAGGCGCACTGTGGGGAGCCCGTTTCGCGACGGGACCGTCCCCGGAGCTGGCCGAACTGAGCCGATCGACCCATTTCGACTGGGATCTCGCGCTCTACGACATCGCCGGCTCGCACGCCCACGCCAAGGCGCTCGCCGCAGCGGGCTATCTCACCCCCGACGAAGAGCGTGCGATGCATGCGGGCCTCGACGAGCTCTCACGAGGCGTGACCGACGGCACGCTGCGGCCCGCAGCATCCGATGAAGACGTCCACGGAGCCCTCGAGCAGGCGCTCATCGGCGTGGTCGGTGCCGAGCTGGGCGGCAAGCTGCGCGCCGGCCGCAGTCGCAACGACCAGATCGCGACGCTGGTGCGTATGTATCTGCTCGACCACTCGCGCACGATCGCGCGGGAGATCCTGCGCCTCGTCGATGCGCTCGTGGCGCAGGCCGACGCGAACCCCGACGCGATCATGCCCGGCCGCACCCACCTCCAGCATGCGCAGCCCGTGCTCCTCGCGCACCACCTGCAGGCTCACGCGTGGCCGCTGGTGCGCGACCTCGAGCGACTGCGCGACTGGTCGGCGCGCGCGGCGGTGTCGCCGTACGGCGGGGGCGCGCTCGCGGGGTCGACGCTCGGACTCGACCCGCAGCTCGTCGCGCGCGAGCTCGGGCTCGACCGTCCCGCCGAGAACTCCCTGGACGGCACGTCCTCGCGCGACGTGGTCGCCGAGTTCGCTTTCGTCACCGCGATGATCGGCATCGACGTCTCGCGCTTCGCCGAGGAGATCATCCTCTGGAACACGCGCGAGTTCGGCTTCGTGACGCTCGACGACGGCTATTCGACCGGCTCGAGCATCATGCCGCAGAAGAAGAACCCCGACATCGCCGAGCTCGCCCGCGGCAAGGCGGGCCGGCTCATCGGCAACCTCAGCGGACTCCTCGCGACCCTGAAGGCGCTCCCGCTCGCGTACAACCGCGACCTGCAGGAGGACAAGGAGCCGGTGTTCGACTCGGTGCGCACCCTCGAGACGGTGCTGCCCGCGTTCGCCGGCATGGTCGCGACGCTCCGGTTCCACACCGAGCGCATGGCCGCGCTGGCGCCCCAGGGGTTCTCGCTCGCGACCGACGTCGCTGAGTGGCTCGTGAAGCGCGGTGTGCCGTTCCGCGACGCGCACGAGATCTCAGGCCACCTCGTGCGCGTCTGCGAGGAGAACGGACTCGAGCTGCACGAGGTCTCCGACGCCCAGCTCGCCGCGGTCTCGTCGCACCTCACGCCCCAGGTCCGCGAGGTGCTGAGCGTCGAGGGCTCGGTCGCGAGCCGCACCGGCGCCGGCGGCACGGCCCCCGTCCGGGTCGCCGAGCAGCGCGCCGAGCTGGTCCAGCGCGTGCAGGACGCCGCGCACGCCCTCGGTCTCTAGCCGGCCGGCGCGGCGATCACCAGATCGCCAGGCGCACCAGGCCCGCGACGACGCACGCCCACACGAGACTCGCGAGCGTGCCGATGATGAAGCGCTCGCGCGCCTCGGCGGTCGCGAGCTCCGAGAAGCGGCCGATGCCCTTGAGCGCGACGACCACGGCGATCGCCTCGGGGAATCCCGCGACGATGCCGAGCGTGACGGCCACGCGTTCGAGGTAGCCGATCGTGGTGCCGCCACGCATCACCTCGCGCACGGCGCCTTCGCCGGCGACGCCGCCCGGTGCCACCGGGGCGCGCAGGAGGATGCCGCCGTTGTCTCCCTCTTCGACACGGCCGTGGCTCGCGATCTCGAGGATGCGCCGGGTGACCGGGTTGCCGCCGAGCACGCTGAGGGCGGTTCCGAGCAGTGCGATGCCCAGTCCGAGGAGGAGCGGCACGTTGACCGGCGAGACCGTCACCGCAAGCAGGCACAGGACGACGAGCACGCCCGCCACGACGAGCGGAATGGTCGTGGGCGTGCGGAGGCTGATCACCACCAGCACGAGCGCGCCGCACAGCGCGAGGAACAGGAAGATCGTGAGCGCGGCGACGAGGATCACGTCCGGGGAGACCATGGCGTCAGTCTGGCACGGGCCCCGGACTCAGCCGTGCGAGCACGCGGACGAGCGCGGGCACCGCTGCTTCCTCGGTCCGCAGCCCCGCTGCCTTCACACGGAGGCTGACCGCTCCCTCCGAGATGCCGAGGCGCGCCGCTGCCTCGCGCTGCGTGATCCCCTCGGCCAGCAGGTCGTAGACCTCCCAGCCCTCGGCGGTGCGCCGATCGCGCAGTTCGACCAGGAGGCGGACGAGCGCCTCGGCGTCGGCCTCGCCCTCCGGTGCGGTGATCGCGACGCGCGTGGTGGCCTTCTTCGCTCGATCGACCGCGTCGCGCGCGTTCACGAAGGCCTCGCCGCGGGCAGCCCGGACGCTGTCGGGCAGCGGTGACTCGACGTCGCCGACGCCGACGCCCACGCTCCACTGCCCCGAGCGGGTCAGGTCGAGGACGATCGCGAGCAGCGCATCGGCGTCGGCGACCGCCACCTGCACCTCATCGCCGGCGGTGCGCTCGGGAGCGAGCGCGAGCCCGTTGCCTCCGTGGGTGCGGACGGACGCCAGCGCAGTCGGCACGAGGTCGGCGCCGCTGCGGCTGTCGCGCTGGTCGGTGGTGATCACGAACATAGGTCATCCCTTATGCGTGAGGGCTTAAGTAGTGAGAAGTTTAGGTTGGGTGCTTCAGGGAAGCAAGCTTGCAAACTAAAGGTAGGCAAAATTAAGTCCAGAGGCTGTAGGTGGCGCTCTGCCGGTACGAGCCTCGAGCGCCCGTCGCGCGGACGGGACGTGGCATCCGTCGCTGATAGCCTGGCGGGCGTGTCTGAAACCGTCGTGAGCGCGACCGCGCCCGCGATCGACCCGACGTTCGAGAACGTGTGGGACGAGATCGTGTGGCGTGGGCTCGTGCATGTGTCCACCGATCAGGAGGCGCTGCGCGCCCTTCTCGCCGGGGACCCGATCACGTATTACTGCGGCTTCGACCCGACCGCGCCGAGTCTGCACCTCGGCAACCTCGTGCAGCTGCTCACGATGCGTCGCCTGCAGCTCGCCGGCCACAAGCCGCTCGGACTCGTCGGCGGCTCGACCGGCCTGGTCGGCGACCCGCGGCCGTCGGCGGAGCGCACCCTCAACACGCCCGAGACGGTGGCCGAATGGGTCGGCTACCTTCGCTCACAGGTCGAGCGGTTCCTGAGCTTCGACGGCGACAACGCCGCCCGCATCGTCAACAACCTCGACTGGACCGCGCCGATGAGCGCGATCGACTTCCTGCGCGAGATCGGCAAGCACTACCGCGTCGGAACGATGCTCAAGAAGGACGCGGTCGCGGCGCGCCTGAACTCCGAGGCGGGCATCAGCTACACCGAGTTCAGCTACCAGATCCTGCAGGGCATGGACTACCTGGAGCTCTACCGCCAGTACGGCTGCGTGCTGCAGACCGGCGGCAGCGACCAGTGGGGCAACCTCACCAGCGGCGCGGACCTCATCCACCGCGTCGAGGGCGTCTCGGTGCACGCGATCGGCACGCCGCTGATCACGAACAGCGACGGCACGAAGTTCGGCAAGAGCGAGGGCAACGCGATCTGGCTCGACGCCGCGATGTGCAGCCCGTACCGGATGTACCAGTTCTGGCTCAACACCGATGACGCGGACGTGATCCAGCGCCTGAAGATCTTCACGTTCCTGACGCGCGCCGAGATCGAGGAGTACGAGCGCCTCGTCGCCGACGAGCCGTTCCGGCGCGCCGCGCAGAAGCGCCTGGCTCTCGAGGTCACGGCTTTCGTGCACGGGACGGATGCTGCCGCCGCCGTGATCGCGGCGTCCGAGGCTCTCTTCGGCCAAGGCGACCTCACCGCGCTCGACGCGACCACGCTGCGCCACGCGCTCGAGGAGCTGCCCAACGCCACTGTCGCCGCCGGCACAAGCGTCGTGCAGGCGCTCGTCGACACCGGCCTCGTCTCGAGTCTGTCGGAGGGTCGGCGGGCGATCGCCCAGGGCGGGGTCTCGCTCGACGGCGCGAAGGTCGACGACGAGTCGGCGACCGTGTCGGGTGGACTGCCCGGCGGCGTCTCGGTGCTCCGGCGCGGCAAGAAGACGCTTGCGGGCGTGTTCGTCGGCTGACGCCGCATGACGAGCGGCGTGGCCCTGCGAATGGACGGCTGACCGATGCCGTTCACGCCGAGCCACGCCGTCGTCGCGCTGCCGTTCGTGCGCACGCCACTGGTGCCCGCGGCGATCGCGATCGGTGCGATGGCACCGGATCTGCCCTTGTTCGTCCGCGGGCTGCCGCTGCACTACGGCGTGACGCACGCGTTCGGGTGGCTTCCCGCCACGATCGTGCTGGCGCTCGTGCTGCTGCTGGTCTGGCGGCTCGTGCTGCGCCCGGCCGTGCGCGAGCTCTCGCCGAGATGGCTGGCGGCGCGGCTGCCGGGGGAGTGGGACGCCGGCGCCGGCCGCGCCCTCCGGGAGACGCTCGCGATCGCGGGATCGCCCGCGCGGGTGTCGTGGAGCGGGATGCTGCTGCTCGTCCTCTCGCTCGCGATCGGGGTCGCCACCCACATCGTGTGGGATCTGTTCACCCACGAAGGCCGATGGGGGACGACGGCGATCCCGGCACTCGAGTCCGACTGGGGACCCCTGCCGGGCTTCAAGTGGCTGCAGCACGGCTCCAGTGCGATCGGGCTCGCGATCATCGGGATCTGGATGCTGGTGTGGCTGGTGCGCCGCGACCCCGAGGCATCCGTTCCCTGTGTCCTGCCCCCGTGGGTCCGGTGGGCGTGGTGGGTGTCGCTGCCGGTGACGCTGATCGCGGCGTGGCTGTGGGGGCTCGCCGTCTTCGGCCCGCTCGATGCGGAGTTCACGGTCGCTCATCTCGCCTACCGTGTGCTTCCGCCGGCCTGCGCCGTGTGGGGTGCGGTCACCGTCGCGCTGTGCGTCGTGGTCCAGCTGCTCCGACGCCGGGCGGCCGGGAAGGCCTGACCCTGGCGTCCCGGGAACGCCTGCAGGTTTCCTGACGGCAGCGGCACCCGCCGGGTGCCCCGTCGAAAGGACTCTCATGCGTACTTCGCTGCGTGTGGCGGGATGGGGAACCCTGGGTTTCGGGCTCGCCTTCTTCGCCACCTTCGCCATCAACGCCCTGATCAACGTCGTGCTCGTGGACTACCCCGAGCACCCGCTGGCCTCCGATATGGCCGCCGACCACTGGGGCGGGGCGGTCTTCCTCGTGAACTGGACCCTGTGCGGAGTCGCACTGGGGGTCGCGGCTGTCGGACTCGCGGCCTCGGCGCTGCGTCCCGACGGGATCCCCGCGCGCGTGTCGGCCCTCTTCGGTGCTGTCGCCACGGCGGGATGGCTTCTGAGCGGCGCCTCCGGCATGGCGCAGCGCACCTCCCTGCTCAACGCCAACATCGCGGGCGCCGGCGCGGATCCGGCGGCTGAACGCGCGATCGTCGAAGGACTCTTCGTCGGGGTGCACAGTGGCGGGATCCTGTTCGCCGCGGCGGCGGTGCCCTGGCTCGCGATCGCCGCCGTGGGTGCCGCGCGCCGGATCTCCAAGACCGTGTCGGTGCTGCTCTGGATCGCCGCGCTCGCGTCGTTCGCGGGATTCGTGGCGCTCGGCGCGCAGTACGGGTTCCTGATCGTCATGGCGGACTTCGTCCTCGTCGGGGTGATCCTGCTCCGTCGCGCCCGGCGGATGCCCGAGCCAGCGGGCGCCGCCGTGCCTGTCGGGGCCTCGGCCGGTGGGGCATGATGACGCCATGGACCTCGCGGTCGCCATCCTGATCCAGGTGGTGAACTGGCCGCTCGCCGTGCTCGTGGCGTGGCGGGCGGCTGCCCGACGTGTGCCCGTCGTCGTGGGTGCGACGGTCGCGGCCCTGCTGGCTGCAGCCGCGGTGGTCGCCTGGGATCCGACCGCAGAGGCCCTGTTCGCGAGGCTGGCGGTCGCGGCCGTCCAGGCGAGCCTCGTCCTGCTGCTGGCGATCTACCCGGACGGCCGTCCGGTGCCGCGCTGGATCCTGGTTCCGGCGGCCGCGGAGATCGCGATCCAGGTGGGCAACCTGATCAGCGGACTGACGTGGGAGCAGCAGGCGTGGTGGCCCGCGCACTTCGCGCTGACCTGGGGAATCCTGCTGTTCGGCGGCCAGCTGCACCGGTACCTCTCGCGCTCCTCGGTGGACGGGCGCGAACGAGTGCAGTGGCCGCTTCTGGGGCTCATCGTGATGATCCTCGCGTTCACGCTGTGGTCCATCGCCGCGGCGGCGGGCGCGGTTCCGTACGATGCGACGTGGTTCGCGAACCTGCTGCTCGCGATCCCCGCACCCGCGTTCGCGATCGGGTTGCTCGCACCTCGGATCGTGCGGGTGGACCGGATGCTGCGATTCGTCCTCCACTGGGGACTGTGGGCCCTCGCGATCACGACGCTCGCGTGGGCGTTGGCCCAGGCGATGACGGGGCTCCCACCCACCGCCCGTGCCTGGACGACGGCGATCGTCACGAGCATCGTCGCGGTCCCGGCTGCCCTCGGCACCCGGCGGCTCGCCGATCTCGTGGTGTACGGCCGGCGCGCGGATGCGCTGCGGACACTGGAGGAGCTCGGCGGCCGGCTCGAGGCATCCCTGGATCCCCGACAGGTGCCGGCGGCGATCGTCGCCACCGTGACCGAGGCGCTGGGGCTCGGCGGCGCGGCCCTGCGCGGGAACCCGCTCCTGGAGGCCACGACAGGGGACCTGGCCACCGCCGGCGCGACCGCCTCGTTCCCCGTGCGCTACCAGGGCGAGCTGCTGGCGACACTCGACGTCGCACCCCGCAGGGGTGACCGTCAGCTCACGGCGCAGGATCGCGCGGTGATCGAACAGGTGTGCCGGCAGGCGGCGCCGGCGTTGCACGGGGCCCGTGTCATGGGGGAGCTGATCGACGCGCGTACGCGGGTCGTACATGCGCGGGAGGAGGAGCGCAAGCGACTCCGGCGCGACCTCCACGACGAGCTCGCGCCGACATTCGCGGGGCTGGGGCTGTCGGCGGCGGCCGTCGAGGCCCTCGCCCGTGCCGGTGACGACCGCGCGAGGAAGGCCGCTGCCGAGCTCGTGAGCGGACTCCACTCCGCGACGCGCCAGCTGCGGGACGTCGCGTACGACCTTCGCCCGCCGGTCCTCGACGACCGCGGGCTGATCGCGGCCATCGAGGACCGGGTGGTGACCTCCGAGGCGGTGCCGGCTGTACGGCTCGAGGCGCCCGGAGAGAGACTCGAACTGCCCGCCGCCGTCGAGCTGGCCGCCCTCCGGATCGTCCAAGAGGCGGTCATGAACACGCGGCGGCACGCCGCGGCGACAGTGTGCACCGTCCGGCTCGTGAGGGATCGCCGCGATCTCGTCGTCGCCGTGACGGATGACGGCGTCGGCCTGCCGACGCGCCGCCGCGAAGGGGTCGGCCTTCGCTCGATGCGCGAGCGCGCGGAGGAGCTCGGAGGCGAGTTCCGCATCTCGACCGCTCGCGCCGGCGGCACTCTGGTGCACGTGCGGCTGCCGCTCGGCGCGAGCGCCGGCGGGCGCGAGGCGGCGCCGGACGGAACGGTGGCCGTGCCATGACGCGTGTGCTGGTCGTTGACGACCACCCGGTCTACCGGAGGGGGATCGTCTCGCTTCTGGAGGCCTCCGGCTACGACGTCGTCGGCGAGGCGGGCAGCGCTGCGGAGGCCGTCGGACGGGTGCGCCAGTCGGCTCCGGATGCTGTGCTGATGGATCTCGGGCTGCCCGACGGCTCGGGGATCGATGCGACCGCGCGCATCGTCGGAGAGAGCCCGCACACCCGCGTCGTCGTGGTGACGATGTTCGACGACGACGGATCGGTGCGCCGGGCCCTCGCCGCGGGGGCAGCGGGGTACGTGGTCAAGGATGCGACGCCGGCCGAGATCCTCGCGGCACTGGCGGCCGCTCTGGAAGGGGCGACGGTGCTGGGCTCGGGCATCGCACGCGTGACGGATGCTGCGATCCGCACCAGTCCCGCGGCGGATGCGTTCGCTCTCACCGGGCGGGAACGCGACGTGCTCGCTCTGGTGTCGCGCGGGCTGACGAACGCGCAGATCGCCGAACGCCTGGGGATCGCGGGGAAGACCGTCGCGAACGTCGTCTCGACCCTGCTGGCGAAGTGCGGAGCGTCGGATCGTCTCGCGCTCGCGGAGATCGCTCGCGCGATCGAGGAATGAGCGGGGCATCGCGCGGCCGAGGACGCTAGCGCGCGGGTTGGGGGCTGGTTCCGCGTGTTTGCGGGGTTGTGGGGGTGCGACACGCCCGGGATGTGGGGTGGATTCGACGTGGGGGTG
>NZ_JBHTUV010000015.1:0-106131 GCF_042793475.1 Microbacterium sp. NPDC056569
CGCCCCAACCGCTCCACCACCCTCAACGCGTCGACCAGCTCACCGTGCGACAGCCCCCGCTGCGCCCCACCCCCCAGCGCCGCACCGAGCGTCTCACCGAGCAGATCAGCGACGCCCCGGAGATCGGCGAGCGGGAAGTTCATGACCCCATCCTGTCGACGGCCTCCGACATCCACACCCTCCCAAAACCCCAGGTCAACCCTTATTCTGTGGATAACCTCGAACCCTCAGGATGCACGGCCACCTGGGGAGGAGAGCCTGAAACGCGCCGTGTGGGAGACCGCGTCAGTGCGGCGACGCCGGCAGCGCCCCGATGGCCTTGCCGCTTCGCGATCCCCACCGCGGGCGCGAACCCCGGACCAGCGACGAAGGCCCGGGCGCACGAACGCACCCAGGCCTTCGCCATGTCGGTCAGCCGCGCGGCGGGTTCGCCGGCAGCCACTCCTCCAGCGTCGTCTCGAACACCTGTGCACCACCCACCGGCATGAGCGTGCGTTCCTCCATGCGCGCGCCGAAGTACGGCGCCTCGGGGTCGGTCACGACCTCACGGGCGTCCCCGCGGAAGGTGAGGCCGCGCCGCACCATCTCGTCCAGCCCCATGACTTCGGGGCCCGCGATCTCGATGTCCGCGTTCAGCGGCTCCCCTGCGGCCGTTCGCGCCACGGCGGTCGCGACGTCCTCTGCGGCGATCGGCTGCACGAGGTTGCCCGGCAGGTGGATCGCGTCGCCGTTCCCGGACACCCCCGCGATACCGCTGATGAATTCGAAGAACTGCGTCGCGTGCAGGATCGAGTACGGGAGGCCGGAGTCGCGGATCAGCTCCTCCTGCGCGGTCTTGGCAGCGAAGTACGAGATCGCGTTCGGGCGGTTCGTGCCCACCACGGTCAGCGCGACGTAGTGCCCGACGCCCGCTTCACGCGCACCGGCGATCAGGTTCCGCGTGGACGTCGTGAAGAACTCCATCACATCCGCCGGAGCGAATGACGGCGAGTTCGACACGTCGACCACGACGTCCGCGCCCTGCAGCACCTCAGCGAGCCCCTCACCGGTGATGGTGTTGACGCCCGAGTTCGGGGAGGCCGCAACGGCCTCGTGTCCGTGCTCGGTGAGCTTCGCGACGACCTTCGAGCCGATGAGCCCGGAGCCGCCGATGACGACGATCTTTGCCATGATGTGCCTTTCGTTCAGGGAGCGCGTGGGGCGGCGCTCACCAGCTATGACCGAACGACCCCCAGATCTGTGACACGCGCGGGCTCAGCAGTTCCACTGCGTCAGCTTCGCCGGATTCATGACGAGCCATGCCTCCAGAATCACGCGACGACGGACACGGATGCTGAGCACTCCGGTGACCCGTCCCTCCCGGCACACGACGATCCCCGGAACGCCGTTCACCGACTCCACACGGAGCGACGCTGCCGCGTCGAGCAGCACCGCGGTCATGTACTCGCCGACCTCCGACGCCCCCTCGACGGCGCCGACCGGCGCCGCCACGACTCCGCCGCCGTCGACCGTGAGGACGACGCCGGGGTGCAGCATCCGTTCCAGTGCACGTGAGTCCCGCGCCTCCGCGGTTGCGACGAGCGCGCGCACGACGCGCTCGTGCTGCGCGGCGCTCGATGTCGAGCTCCGCGCAGAGCGGTGCAACCACGCGCCTGGCCGCCTGGTCACGCCCCGACCCGGGCGACGTGCCCGAGCTTGTCGGGGCTCATGACCCAGAGGAGGCGACGGATGCCGTCTTCCGCCGCCGTGATCGTGACGAGCGTCGTGACCTCCCCGCCCTCGGAGAGGGTGGCAGCGGGCCGGCCGTTGACCTCGACCCAGTCGATCTCCTTGCCGATCCAGAAATGGCCCGAGAACGCGGCCACGAACTTGGCGACCCGACTTCGGCCGGCCACGGGGATGCGCGCGGCGAGCTTGACCCCGTTGCCGTCGGTGTAGCTGACGACGTCCTCTGCGAAGAGCCGCTCGAGATCGTTCACGTCGCCCTTCTGCGCCGCGACGAGGAATGCCTCGAGGAGGCGGCGCTGCTCGGCGGCCGCCACCTCCGCTCTGCGCGCCGACTCCAGGTGCCTGCGAGCACGGCTGACGAGCTGGCGGGCGCCCGCGACGCTGGCGCCGACGATGCCGGCGATCCGCTCATACGGGTAGTCGAGCGCTTCGCGCAGGATGTACGCGGCGCGCTCGGTCGGCGTGAGCTTCTCGAGCATGAGCAGGATCGCGTACTGCAGGGCCTCGCCGCGCTCGGCGCCGAGGGCGGGGTCGGCGTCGGTGTTGACCGGCTCGGGCAGCCACGGTCCGATGTAGGTCTCGCGCCGCGCGTGCGCCGACTGCGTGGCGTTGATCGACAGCCTCGTCGCGACCGTCGCGAGGAATGCGCCGGGCTCCCGAATGTCGGCGCGGTCGGCATTCTGCCAGCGGATCCAGGTCTCCTGCACGATGTCCTCGGCATCGGTCACGGTGCCGAGCATGCGATACGCGATCCCGAAGATGCGACGCCGGTGCTCGTCGAAGACGGCGACCGCAAGCGCGATGTCGTCAGGATCGTGCACGCGTTCCGTGCCCTCGTCCATTGCCGCCGCCTCTTCCCTCGCCGCGCTCAGCGTACGCCCACGACGGACGGCAGCAGTGCGTCGTCGCCCTCACGGGGCATGATCTGCCAGTCGTGGAACCGTGTCGGCGCGATGATCGCGCCGGCACCCGGCAGCAGCTCGAACCGGTCGAGCTGCGCGCCGAAGTAGGTCGCGAGCGGGTCGGCGACGACCTCGCGCTCGTCGCGACGGAAGCGGAGCTCGCGCTGAGCGAGGTAGCCGAGCTCGAACACTTCGGGTCCTGCGTGCTCCGTGATCCCGCCGGTGGGTCGCGCCAGGGCGGCTCGGGCGACCGCGGCGGCCACGTCGTCGGCCGCCATAGGCTGGATGAGGGCATCCGCGACGTGTGCGACGCCGCTGCGGGTCGCGGCATCCGTGATGCTCCGGATGAATTCGAAGAACTGCGTGGCGTGCACGATCGAGTACGGACGGCCGGATGCCGTCAGCAGGCGTTCCTGCTCGGCTTTGGCCTGGAAGTAGCCGCCCTCGGAGCGGGCCAGCCGGTCGGTGCCGACGACGGACAGCACGACATGGTGCCCGACCCCGGCGGCGGCGGCATAGGTGAGGAGGTTCAGCGTCGATCCGTAGAAGAACTCGCGGGCGCCGGCCTCGTCGATGTACGAAGAGTTCGAGACGTCGACGATGGTCTCGACTCCTTCCAGTGCCGGCTCGAGCCCTTCGCCGGTGAAGGAGTTCACGCCGACCGCGCGAGCGACGACGACGACGTCGTGCCCGGTGGCCTCGAGCGAAGTGACGACTCTCGAGCCGATCAGACCCGTTCCCCCGATGACTGCGATCCTCATGTCGAACCCTCTCCGCTTCGTCGCGCGCGGGAACGCGCACGTTTCCAGCTGAGACCGGATCGACCGGCGATCTGTGACAGGTCGGCCGAAACTCGGTGAGAACTAGTCCGACACCGGCTTCGGAGGATTGTGCATGAACTCGATGCGGATGCCGTTGTCGTCCTCGACGAAGGACGCGTAGTAGCGCTCGTTGAACCGCGTGTACGGCTTGGGCTCGCGCACCGCGGTCCACCCCGCGGCGAGCGCGATGGCGTGGAGCCGGTCGACCTCGTCGCGGGAATCCATCGTGAACGCGAGATGCTGCCAGCCGACGGTGCCGTGCCGGTGCGGCCCGGTTCCCGCCTCCCGCGCGGGGAAGAGGATCAGCTCCGTCTCGTCGTCGACGTACCACGCCACCCCGGTGTCACCGTCGGTGCGCTCCATCCCGAGCGCGGTGAGCACGGGGTCGAACTGTGCGACCGCCCGGGGCAGGTCCTCGACGGTGATGCCGAGGTGATCGAGGAGAGGCATCCGGCAAGTCTCCCGGATCGCACGTCGGCCGGCCCTCTGACGCGCCGCCGCAGCTCACCGGCTGAATCATCACGTGTCACAACTCCGGCGCCCACCCGGTCCTAGCTCACAGCACGGCAAGACCCACCCATCGAAAGGAACTCGCCATGACCGCTCCCCAGCCCACCGTCGTCCTCGTCCACGGCGCCTTCGCCGAGTCGTCCTCGTGGAACGGAGTCATCGCCCAGCTGCAGCAGCACGGCGTGCGCGCCGTCGCGGTGGCGAACCCGCTGCGGAGCCTCGCCGGCGATGCCGCGTACGTCCGCGACGTGCTCGGATCGATCGAGGGTCCCGTCGTCCTCGTCGGCCACTCCTACGGGGGACTCGTGATCACCGAGGCCGCCGCCGGCAACGACGCGGTCGTGGGCCTCGTCTACGTCGCCGCGTTCGTTCCCGAGACCGGACAGAGCGCGTTCGAACTGTCGAACAGCGCCCCGGGCGGAACCCTCGGCGAGGCGCTCGCGGCCTACCCGGTGTCGACCGGGGGCGACGAGTTCGCGATCCGGCCCGAGCTGTTCCACCACCAGTTCGCCGCTGACGTCTCCCCCGAGGTCGCGGCGCTCATGGCCGCCACACAGCGCCCGGTCACCCAGGCCGCGCTCTCCGAGGGCCTGTCGACCGCCCGCCCGGCCTGGCGCGACATCCCCTCGTGGCACGTCTTCGGTGACCAGGACCTCAACATCCCGGTCGCCGTGCACCGCGCCGGCGCCGAGCGTGCCGGTTCGCGCGGCACCCACGAGGTCGCCGGCGCCTCGCACGCGATCCCCGTGTCGCAGCCCGCAGCGGTGGCGGCGACCATCGCCGAAGCCGGGAAGGCCTACGTGGCAGCGCAGGAAGTCGCTGCGTGACAGACCGGCGGCGCCCCGGACGATGGCCCGCTCCCCGGGGCGCCGCCTCCCACCGAAGGACTGCCCATGCCCTCCCACTTCACCACCCGCTTCACACCGTCGCCGCCGGCGCGTCGGCGGGCTGGTGTCGGTGAACGGATACCCTGATCCAGGACACCGCGGCAGCCGGCATCCTTCATCGACAGATTCCGAATGCCGGTGACACCTGCCCGCCGAAGCGCCGCACGCGTTCGCGGAAGCCGTCTCCGACGTTGCAGATCCGCCCGGCGACGGCGCGGGTACTCCTTAGCCTCCCTCACGCCGTTCGGTCGTGTGGGGCAGAATTGAGTCGTTCCAGGCGAGGGAAGGCTGTCCGTGAACATCACTCAGCTCGAGCGGTTCGTGGCCGTCGTCGATCACGGACTGCATGTTCCGCGCGCGGCCGATGCGCTCGGCGTCCCGCTGGCATCGCTCTCCTCGACGATCGACAAGCTCGAGACCGAGGTCGGGCATCCGCTCTTCACCCGCAGCAAGCCGAGCTGGTCGCTGACTCCGGCCGGCGTGCTGCTGCTCGATGAGGCCAGGACGCGGATCGCCGAGGCCCCGGCACCCACCCCGAAGCCGAAGGCTCCCGCAGGCGGCAAGGCGAAGGCGTCCAAAGGCAAGGGCCGCGCGCCCATCGTGAAAGGCCAGCCCAAGCCGTACAAGAAGCGTCAGGGGCGCTGACGGGCGACTACAGCTCGGTGATGCGCCCCGCGTCGACGCGCCAGTGGCGGTCGAGCTGCACGGCGTCCAGCATCCGCCGGTCGTGGGTCACCAGCAGCAGAGTCCCGCGATAGGAATCGAGGGCTTGTTCGAGCTGTTCGATCGCGGGCAGATCGAGGTGGTTGGTGGGCTCGTCGAGCACGAGCACGTTGACTCCGCGGGCCTGCAGGAGCGCCAGGGCGGCCCTCGTGCGCTCGCCCGGCGAGAGCTCGTCGACCGGTCGACTCACATGGTCCGCCTTCAGCCCGAACTTGGCGAGGAGGGTTCGCACCTCGCCGGACTCCATCTCGGGGACGAGCTCGCCGAACGCGCCGGCGAGCGGCTGGGACCCCACCAGCAGTGACCGGGCCTGGTCGATCTCGCCGATCTCGACGTTCGCCCCGACGCTCGCCGTCCCCGCGTCGGGTGCCTGCCTGCCGAGCAGCGCCCGCAGGAGCGTGGATTTGCCGGCGCCGTTGTGTCCGGTGATGCCGATCCGCTCCCCCGCGTTCACCTGCAGCGACACGGGTCCGAGCGTGAAGGAGCCCTGCTCGAACACAGCGGAGCTCAAGGTCGAGACAACGGTGCTCGACCGAGGCGCTGCGCCGATCGTGAACTCGAGCTGCCACTCCTTCCGCGGCTCCTCGACCTCCTCCAGCCGCGCGATGCGGCTCTCCATCTGCCTGACCTTCTGCGCCTGCTTCTCGCTCGACTCGGTGTTGGCTCTGCGCCGGATCTTGTCGTTGTCGGGCGACTTCTTCATCGCGTTGCGCACACCCTGGCTCGACCATTCCCGCTGCGTGCGCGCCCGCGCCACGAGGTCGGCCTTTTTCTCCGCGAACTCGTCGTACCTCTCCCGCGCATGGCGGCGAAGCGTCGCGCGCTCGTCGAGGTAGGCGTCGTAGCCCCCGCCGTAGACACGGTTCGAATGCTGCGCGAGGTCGAGTTCGAGCACCCTGGTCACGCACCGCGCGAGGAACTCGCGATCGTGGCTGACCAGCACGACACCGCCACGGATGCCGCGCACGAAGGCTTCGAGCCGCTCGAGGCCGTCGAGATCGAGGTCGTTGGTGGGCTCGTCGAGCAGCACGATGTCGAACCGCGAGAGCAGGAGGGCCGCCAGCCCGACGCGGGCGGCCTGGCCACCGGACAGCGCGGTCATCCTGGCCTCTTCGGCAGGCACGCCGCCCAGGTCGAGCCCCAGGTCCGCGAGCACGGCGGGCATCCGCTCCTCGAGGTCGGCGGCCCCGCTCGCCAGCCAGCGCTCGAGAGCGGTCGAGTACGCTTCGGCCGGATCGACGCCGAGAGGTGCGAGCGCCGGATCGCCGAGTGCGGCGGCTGCGGCATCCATGTCCGCAGTCGCCCGCGCGCATCCCGTTCGACGCGCGATGTACCCGGCGACCGACTCACCCTCCACCCGTTCGTGCTCCTGGGGCAGCCAGCCGACGAACGCATCGGCCGGCGAGAGCGAGACCGTGCCCGCTTGCGGCTCGCCGATCCCGGCGAGCAGGCGCAGCAGCGTCGACTTGCCGGCGCCGTTGGCACCGACGACGCCGACGACATCGCCCGGAGCGACAGTCAGATCGAGCGCGTCGAACAACGTGCGGTGGCCGTATCCGCCGGCCACGCCGCGCGCCACGAGTGTTGCGGTCATCAGACCATCCTCTCAGCGCCCGCACGCGGGGGCCGACCGGTGTGAGGCGGTGCCGCCCTGCCGGCTCACGCCGGGGAGTTGAGACCGATCCTGTTGCCCTCGCTGTCCTCGATGTAGGCGTAGACGCCGCGGCCGCCGGTGATCTCGGTCTTCGGCACGAGGATGCGCCCACCGGCCGGCTCGACCCGCGCCAGCCACACCTCGATCGAGGGACTCGCGTCGAAGTAGACGCGCGATCCGAAGTGCGAGGGCTCGTCTTCCGGTGCGGCGAACAGGCACCCCGCAGCACCCCCGTCCGCCGCGGCGAAGATCGCGGTCTCCTTGCCCGGCCCGACCGGAAGCCGGATGAGCTGCTCTGCTGTGAGCGCCTCGTAGAACGCGATCGCTCGCGTCATGTCTGCAACGGGGATGTCGAACCACACGACTCCGGACATCGACTCGTCCTCCTTCTGGCCTCAGGCCGTCAGGACGATCATGCCGCCGGATCAGGACAGATGCTGTCCGCAACGTTCCTCGCCGGTTCTCCCTAAGGGCTATCCCCAATCGACGGCGGCGCGATGCGGTGGGACAGTGAGGCAGGCTACCCGAGCCTTCACCTCAGCTCCCCACTTGTGAGGTTGGTCATGAACACTCGTCGAACCCTCGCCATCGTTGCGGCCGCGCTCATCGCGTCGGTCTCGCTCGGAGCCGCCGGTGCCTCAGCCGCACCGCCGACGGAGACGGACGCGACGTCCGTCGTCCATTGGAACGAGGTGGCGGCGAACACACTCGTCGCCATACCCGGGCCGAACGGCGGGGCACCGCCCGCGTACCAGATCAACATGGGCATCACGCAGGGTGCCGTCTACGACGCGGTCAACGCGATCGGGCCGAAGAAGTACGAGCCCTACCTGCTGAAGCAGCGGTTCGGAACGAAGGCTTCGGTGGATGCCGCTGTCGCCACGGCCGCCTACGAGGTGCTGACGGCACTCGTGTCCACCGCGCCGGAGATCGCCGCATTCCCGGCCAGGACGACTCTGCTCGCGTCGCTGTCGACGCAGTACATGACGTCGCTCGATGCGATCGCCGACGACTCGTTCAAGAGGCAGGGCATCGCCGCCGGCCACGCCGCCGCTGAGGCGATGCTGCAGGCCCGCGCGGACGATGGACGCTTCGGTCCGTCGCAATGGGTCCGCGACCCCCGCCCAGGACACTGGTCGCCGCTGCTCAACGCGGCGGGTCAGGAGATCCTGGACCCGACTCCGTGGGTGGGCGGCGTCGAGCCGTTCCTGGTCGAGAGCGCTGCACAGTTCCGCTCGGCACCACCGCTGGCGCTCGACAGCCCCGAATATGCGGCCGAGTACAACCAGGTGCTGAGCCTCGGCCGAGCCACGGGATCCACCCGGACGCCGGAGCAGACGTATATCGCCAAGTGGTGGCAGTGGCCGCCGATCCTCGCCTGGAACGACGTCGCCCGGCAGCTCATCACGCAGAACGACCTCAGCGGGGCTGACGCCGCGCGGCTGCTCGCGCTGCAGAACCTGAGCGGAGCGGACGCGGCGATCACCTGCTGGAGCGACAAGTACTACTACGACTTCTGGCGCCCGTGGAACGCGATCCTGCGCGCCGGCGAGGACGGCAACGAAGCGACAGCGGCCGACGCGGGATGGGTCGCGCTGATCACGGCGCCGTACCCGGACCACCCATCTGGGCACAACTGCCTCGATGGCGCCCACGCCGCGGTTCTGCGGATGTTCTTCGGCGACGTCGTTCCGGGCGGCTTCCATATGACGAGCACGTCCGGTCTGCTCGCGGCGGGCGAACCGAGGGAGCGTACGTTCCAGACGTTCTCGCAGCCGTTGTCGGAGCTGATCGACGCCCGCATCTGGGCCGGCCTGCACTTCCGGCACCCGGATGTCGAGGGGCAGAGGCTCGGCGTCAACGTGGCTCAGTACGGGGCCGCCCACTACTTCCAGCCGGTGGGCCGCTGACGGGACTCATCGCGAGCCGGCGAACCCCGGCAGATCCAGCACTCCCCCGCGGGCCGCCTCCACGGCGGCCCGTACGGCCCCGACCGACACGATGTCGGCACCCAGCTCGGAGGCGACGATCTCGGGTACCGGCAGGTCCAGCTCCCGCGGCAGCGCGTCGACGGCCGCGGCGATGAGCGGCGCAGCGCCGGCGGCGACGGCCCCCGACACGACGATGCGGCGGGAGTCGAAAAGACTGCCGAGCACACCGGCGATGACCGCCAGCGTCTCCCCCACCTCCCGCGCGATGCCGAGCGCGCCCGCGTCACCCTCCGAGGCGAGCGTCAGCACCGCCTTCCCATCGATCTCGGCGGCATCGAGCCGGCGCAGTGCACTCGATGCCGGGAGGGATCCCTTCGCCAGCGAACGGCGCGCGAGTTCAGCCGCCCGGTAGCCGAGTCCCCACGCGCCCTCCACGCCCCTGACGTGATCGAACGCGACCATCTCGGCGGCCCCGCCATGCGCCCCACTCAGCGGCCTTCCGTCGACCCAGACTCCCGCGCCGAGACGCTCTCCGGCGAGCAAGGTCACGAAGTCGTCGCACCCGATCGCCGCGCCCACGGTACGCTCTGCCACCGCCGCGAGCGACGCGTCGTTCTCGATCTGGACGATCGGCGCCCATTCGCCGAACAGGTCGCCGAACGAGGGGTTCATGCGACGCCAGAAGCCGTCGCGGTGCGGGGGCGACGAGCCGTTGCGGTCCACCGGCGCCGGAACCCCGACGCACAGCGCAGTGACGTCGGCGCGCGTGAGTCCGGCCGCTCGCAGCGCATCATCGACCACGCGTGCGGCGTCGCGACGCCGGTCTTCGGGGGAATCCTGCGACGCGTCCACCGCGAGATGTCCCACCGCCCGAGTCTCGCCATGCAGATCCGCGACCGTCGCGGTGAGGTGCCCGCGTCCGGCGTCCACCCCGATCACGCATCCGGTGTCGGCGCGAAAGGAGAAGCGCCGCGCCGGCCGGCCCTTCTGGTACTCCCCCGCGGCTCGAGCATTCGGCAGTTCTGCCAGCAGCCCCCGTTCCACGAGCTCGTCGACCACATCGATGGCCGTCGACCGAGTGAGTCCGACGTTCTCGATCACGTCCGACGCGGTGAAGGCGTCGGCGTCCCAGGCGAACTGCAGCACCGCGTCGAGGCTCGCTCGGCGCAGGGCTGTCGCAGTGAGAAGCGGTTGTGACATCAAGCCCCTTGCCTGTTTCTGGTTCCTCCTGCATTATGGTCGACAACAAGTTGATTTGGGTTGTAAATCTACTATCCGAAGCAACGTGTCCCCACAACCCACGGAGAAGGACAACGTCGTGCCTGCAGCATCCGTCACCGTCCGCCGCGCGAGCGCAGCGGCCGCCGCCCTCGCGATCGCCGGAAGCGCGCTGGTCGCGTGCGCCGGCGCTTCCTCCGGGCCCGCCGAGGTGAGATTCCACCTCAGCAAACCAGAGGCCATCCCCTATTTCCGAGATCTCATCGACGAGTACAACGCCGCCCAGGACGAGGTCGAGGTCGTCTTCGACACCTCGTCGAACCTGCAGGCCGGCTTCCTGCGCGGAAACCCGCCCGACCTCGGACTTCTCAACTACAACATGGAGATGGCGCGCTTCATGGAGCGCGGGGCCCTCAGCGACCTGAGCGACATGCCCGAGGCCGACCGCATCCTCCCCGAGGTGCAGGATCTCGTCGACCAGTACGCCACCTACCCCGGACGCACCAGCGTGCTGCCGTACTCGGTGATGGCGGCATCCGTCATCTACAACAAGCAGATCTTCGAGGATCAGGGTGTCGAGGTGCCCACCACGTGGGACGAGCTCATCGAGGTCTGCGAGACGCTCAAGGCCGCGGGCATCACCCCGTTCTACGCCACTTTCAAGGACCCGTGGACGGTCGGCCAGGGCTGGTTCGACTACTCGGTCGGCGGCGAGGTCGACGTGGCGTCGTTCTACGAGGAGATGAACGCCCTCGGCACCGAGGTCGGCCCCGATTCCGAGGTGTCGTTCCAGAAGACGATGTCCGACCCGGTCGACCAGATGGTCGAGCTGACGAGCAATTACACGAACGAGGATGCTGCGAGCCGGGGCTACGGCGACGGCAACCTCGCCTTCGCCCAAGAAGAAGGGGCGATGTACCTGCAGGGGCCGTGGGCGTTCGGCGAGATCGACAAGACGAACCCCGACCTCGACCTCGGCACGTTCCCGCTGCCGATGACCGACGACCCCGACGACAACAAGGTGCGGGTCAACATCGACCTCGCGGCGTGGATCCCCGAGGCGTCCGACCAGAAGGAGGGGGCGCGCGACTTCTTGAGCTACCTCTTCCAGAAGGACGTGATGGACGAGTACAACGCCGCGTTCCTGGGCTACGGCACCACGACCGACTCGGCTCCCGTGACCGACGAGCGCATTCTCGGCATGAAGGAGTACTACGACGAGGCGAAGTTCTACCAGGGCGCCTCGAAGGCGATCCCGCTCACCATCCCCACCGACAACTACATGCAGGGCATCGTCACCGGCGAGGACCCCGAGCGCACGCTCGCGAGACTCGATGCCGACTGGGCCCGGCTGGCGCTGCGCCAATAGCGCGACACGAAGGGAACGCACTTATGGCAACCACCACGGCCACCGTCACGGTGCCGAGATCGGGCCGGCGCGCCGGTGCGGCGACGATGCCGCGCACGCGCCGGAAGGTGGAGGGGGTCTACTACCTCTTCCTCCTGCCCGCGCTGATCCTGTTCACGCTGGCGATCACGATCCCCGCGATCATCGGCATCTTCTTCAGCTTCACCAACTCCATCGGCTTCGGCGACTGGGAGTTCGTCGGGCTGATCAACTACATCGCCGTCTTCACCGACCCGGCGATCCTGCAGAGCTACCTGTTCACGTTCTGGCTGGCCTTCGTCGTGGTGATCGTGGTGAACATCCTCGCGTTCCTGCTGGCGGTGGGGCTCGTATCCCGGGTGCGCCTGAAGACGGGACTGCGAACCATCTTCGTCATCCCCATGGTGATCTCGGGCATCATCATCGCCTACGTCTTCAACTTCCTGTTCTCCAACTCCGTGCCCGCGCTGGGGCAGCTGTGGGGCATCGACTGGATGAGCGAGAGCATCCTTGCCAACCCCGACTTGGCGTGGGTCGCGATCGCGATGGTCACCGCGTGGCAGGCGATCCCCGGAACCCTCCTCATCTACATCGCCGGACTCCTGTCGATCCCCGGCGAGGTCTATGAGGCGGCCGACATCGACGGCGCCGGCAAGCTGCAGCAGCTGTTCCGCATCACGCTGCCGCTCGTCGCGGGCTACGTCGTGATCAACGTGATCATCGGCTTCAAGGACTACCTCAACGCCTACGACATCATCGTCGGCCTCACGAACGGGGGGCCCGGAACGGCGACGCGCAGCATCGCCATGACGATCTTCACCGGCTTCTCCGGCGGCGACTACGCGTACCAGATGGCGAACGCGACGATCTTCTTCGTCATCCTGATCGCGCTCGCCCTGCTCCAACTCCGTTTCACTCGCGGAAGGAACGTGTTCTGATGACCACGCAGCCCGCCCTCGCCATCGAAGACATGACCGCCGAGCGCGTGCTCGCCGGTGATACCGCCGGCAAGCCCACCCGTTCGCGCTTCGCGATGGAGCGCGTCAACTGGCCCGGCACGATCGTGCTCGCCCTCTGCGCGCTCACCGTGCTGGTACCGCTGTACGTCACCGTCACGATGGCGTTCAAGACGCAGTCGCAGGCCGTGGACGGCAACGCCTTCACCTGGCCGACGCCGTGGAGCATCGAGGGATTCACCGCGGCGTGGGAACTGACCAACTTCCCGCGGGCGTTCACGGTCTCGCTGCTGATCACCGTGTTCACCGTGGCCGGCACCATCGTGCTGGCGGCGCTCGCAGCCTTCGCCATCTCCCGCAACTGGGACCACAAGCTCTTCCGCTACTCGTTCTACTACCTGCTCGCGGCGCTGTTCCTGCCGTTCCCGGTGGTGGCGCTGCCGCAGATCCAGCTGACCGGCTTGACGGGACTCGACAATCCGGCCGGCGTGATCATCCTGAAGATCATGTTCGGGCTGAGCTTCAGCATCCTGCTGTTCACCGCCTTCCTGCGGTCGATTCCGCATGAGCTCGAGGAGAGCGCACGGATCGACGGCGCGAGCACCAACCAGACGTTCTGGCGGCTCATCTTCCCGCTCCTCGCACCGATGAGCGCCACTGTCGGCATCTTCGCCTTCCTGGCATCGTGGAACGACTTCATGATGCCGTCCCTCATCATCTCCGACCCGGCGCTGCAGACGCTGCCGGTGGTGCAGAACATCTTCCAGACGCAGTTCAGCAACAACTACAACGTGTCGTTCGCCTCGTACCTGATGGCGATGGCGCCCGCGATCGTCGTCTACCTCTTCACCCAGCGATGGGTCGTGGAAGGCGTCACCCAGGGAGCCGTGAAGGGCTGAGGCCGCGGCATCCCATTCCTCCCCCGCAACAACCACCTCGAAAGGAAACGCGTCCCCGTGACGACTGTGCACTCCGCACCCCTGACCTCCCAGCTCAACGACCTCGAATCGCCCGCCTGGTGGCGGCAGGCGGTGGTGTACCAGGTGTATCCGCGGAGCTTCGCCGATGCCGACGGCGACGGCATCGGCGACATCAAGGGCATCACCTCGCGCGTGCCGTACCTGAAGGAGCTCGGTGTCGACGCGGTCTGGCTGAGCCCGTTCTACCCGTCGGCGCTCGCCGACGGCGGCTATGACGTCGCCGACTACCGCGACGTCGACCCGCGCCTCGGCACACTCGACGACTTCGACGAGCTGCTGACGGCGCTGCATGCCGCAGGGATCAAGGTCGTCGTCGACATCGTGCCGAACCACACGTCGGATCAGCACGCGTGGTTCCAAGAAGCGCTCGCCGCCGGCCGCGGATCGGCTGCTCGCGCGCGGTACATCTTCCGCGACGGATCGGGACCGGACGGGTCCGAGCCGCCGGCCGACTGGGTGTCGGTGTTCGGCGGATCGGCGTGGGAGCGCGTCGCCGACGGGCAGTGGTACTTCCACAACTTCGCGGTGGAGCAGCCCGACCTCGACTGGTCGAACCCCGAGGTGCGCGCCGACTTCGTGAAGACGCTGCGCTTCTGGTCGGACCGCGGCGTGGACGGCTTCCGGATCGACGTCGCGCACATGCTCACGAAGGACTTCGTCGACCCGCTCCCCTCACAGGCCGAGCTCGACACGATGCCCCGTGACGGCAACCACCCGATGATCGATCGCGACGACGTGCACGAGGTGTACGCGGAGTGGCGCGAGGTGTTCGACTCGTACGACCCGCCGCGCACCGCGGTCGCCGAGGCGTGGGTCGAGCCGTCGCGCATCCCGCTCTACGCGCGCGCCGAGAGCCTGGGACAGGCGTTCAACTTCGATCTGCTCGAGGCGGACTTCGACGCCGCCCAGTTCCGCCGCATCGTCGGCGCGAACCTCGCGCTCGCCGAGAAGTCGGGCTCGTCGACGACCTGGGTGCTGTCGAACCACGACGTGGTGCGCCACGCCACGCGCTATGGGCTTCCCGACGCCGAGCGCGACGAGAAGGGACGGCCGACGCGCAAGCACGGCAACGAGTGGCTGCTGTCGGGAGGAACCTCGCCGTCGCTCGACCGCGAGCGCGGTCTGCGCCGCGCACGGGCCGCTTCGCTGTTCGTGCTGGGTCTGCCCGGTTCGGCGTACGTGTATCAGGGCGAGGAGCTCGGCCTGCACGAAGTGGCCTCGATCCCCGACGCCGACCGCCAGGACCCGACGTTCTTCCGCAGCCCCGGTGAGGACATCGGTCGAGACGGATGCCGCGTCCCCCTGCCGTGGTCGGCCTCGGGCACGTCGTTCGGCTTCGGCGATGGCGGCGCGCACCTGCCGCAGCCGTCGTGGTTCGCGGATTTCGCGGTGTCGGTCGAGGACGGGGATCCGGCCTCGACGCTGGCGCTGTACCGTCAGGCGCTGGCGCTGCGCCGGCTCCTTCAGACGGGCGAGACGCTCGAGTGGATCGAGACCGGACGTGACGACGTCCTGGGATTCCGCCGCCCGAACGGGTGGACGGTGTTCACCAACTTCGGCGAGGCTCCGTTCGAGCTGCCCGACGGCGGCGCGACGTCGCTCTCGAGCCATCACTTCGAGGGGCGCGAGCTTCCCGGCGAGACCACCGTCTGGATCTCGGGGGCCTGATCGCGGCGCCTGCAGCGCAGGACAGCATCCGGGCGACCGCCGTCACCGCGTGACCCACGTGGTACCGCGCTCGCCGAACAAACGAAAAGCGCCCGAGACCCGCGGTGATTCCGCGGGTCTCGGGCACTCTCCTGTGACAACGGCAGTGGAGATGGGGGGAATCGAACCCCCGTCCATCGCTGGGATACTGCGGATTCTCCGGGCGCAGTCTGTGCGAGCGTTCTACTCGGCTCCGACCTTTGTCACAGACACCTAAGTCGACAAGCCCATCCTGAGAAGAGTCCCGCGTGACGCTCAGGCGACGTCACGCAGCAAGATCCCTAGATGACGCCAATACCCGTGACGGGATCAGTCACGGATTGACGGACTCGGGCTCGCTGCTCAGGCAGCGAGGGCGAAGTCGGACTGCTTCTTTTCGGCAGTTATTGGTTTGCAGGGAGCGTTCACGAGATAACCCTGCATCCTCGGCCCGCTTCTCGCAGATTCACAGGCGATGTCGAAACCGATCATCCCCGTGGCCTCGTTCGAGGTGTCCTTCTTGCGAAGGGCCGCTGTCACACTGTGGAGTTGCCAAGACTCGGGCACCGAAGCATCCGAGCACAACAGAATACAACGGATGCTGCGTCCCCGCCATTCCCGGGGGCCCCGGATCTGCACGACGCGGAGTGGAGGGGCCTCGCCGGGGCACCTGCCTCCTCTCCTGTCAAGGCCCGTGTCAGACGCGGCGCGCGATGGTCGGCTGGAGCCACCACGTCGAGGAGTGAGATCCCCATGTCGCAGAGCACCCCGCAGCAGCGCGCGAAGCAGCCCCGATCGGCGGTCGCCGGGCCCTACGGGCACCCCTTCCACCCCATCCTGGTGACGATCCCGATCGGCGCCTGGGTGGCGAGCTTCGTCTTCGACGTCATCGGCTTCCTCGCTGAAGACCCCGAGCCTTACGTCCACGCGGCGTGGATCCTCATCGTCATCGGCCTCGTCGGCGCCGTGCTGGCGGCGATCTGGGGATTCCTCGACTACCTGCAGCTCGGCCGCAGCACCCTGGCCCGTCGGACGGCGACCATCCACATGGCGATCAACCTCGGCGTGGTGGTGCTGTTCGTCGTCAACCTGCTCGCGCGGTTGTCGGCAGCCGAAGACCAGGTCAGCGTCGTCGGGTTCGTCCTCACGATCCTGGGACTGGCCGCCCTGGGGGTGTCGGGCTGGCTCGGCGGCAAGCTCGCCTATCGCTACGGGGTGCGCGTCGCCGACGAGCGCACACAGACGGAGGGCTTCCGCTGAGCTCTTCCCGCCCCGGCATCTAGCGGTGCCGGGCGGCCACCAGCGCCGCGAGCGTCGCCGCGACCGCCCCGCCGAGGAGGAGACGGAGTCCGTTCGACCGCCATCCGCCGGTCGTCTGGTCCGCCGCGCCCGACGGTTCGAGGACCGTGCCGAGGGTCACGGGCCCGGCGCCGTGGAGTTCGACGCGGTGCATCAGCACGGACGCGATCCGGTCGTAGAGGCCCGGTGCGAGATCATGCACCGGAATCACCCACATCTGCATGCGGCCGACGGGTGCGGCGAAGCGACGGCGTCCCGGGGAGCGCACGATCGCCCTGGCCACGCGCGCCGGAGCGGCCGTCGGCGGCAGCGGCCGCACACGTCGTCCCGTGACGTTGGCGGCGTGCCCGTAGATCGGGGTGTCGATCGTGGCTGGCAGCACGATGCGGACTCGTATGCCGCTCCCCCGCAATTCCTGGCGCAGGCACTCCGCGAAGCCGAGAAGCCCGAACTTGCCGGTGACGTACGGGGAGACAGCGGGTGACCCGACCCGCGAGTACAGCGAACCGACGAGGACCAGTGCGCCTTTCCCCTGACGCCGGAAATACGGCAATGCGGCGCGAGCCCCATGGATCTGGCCCATGAGGTTCGTCTCGACGACCTGACGGAAGACGCCGGCCGGCAACTCCTCGAAACTCCCGTATGCGAAGACACCGGCGTTGCCGACCCAGACGTCGATGCGTCCGTACTGGGCGACGGCCGCCGCGGCCAACGCCTCGACCTCCGTCTCGCGGGAGACGTCCGTGGGAACGACGAGGGTCCGCGCGCCCAGTGCGCGGCACTCACCCGCAACGGTCTCGAGCGCCGCACGGCTGCGCGAGGCCAGCACGAGACGTGCACCGCGATGCGCGTACGCGCGGGCGGTCTCGCGGCCGATCCCGCTCGAGGCTCCGGTGATCACCACCACCTCGGGGCGCTGCGCCGGGCTCACGGCGCGGACCTCGCTGATCGGCCGGCGGCGGGACTCACGTCGTGGTGCTCCATATCGGTGACAGTAGGCGGCATCCGTCCATCGACGACTCCCCTTGACACAGCCGGACCGGGCTCGCCTCACCCCGACGCACGATGCCGATCCGTGTCAACCACGCGGAGAGAGGTCGGGCAGCGCGCGGCTGCCGAAGCCGTGTCGCAAGGCACTGAGGGCGGCGAACCATCCGGGCAGGCCTGTGACACCCGGGCCGGGTGCGGCCGACGCTCCGGCGAGGTAGACGCCCGGAATCGGCGTACGCCATGGGTCGGGGCTCAGGACCGGTCTGCTGAACAGCTGCCAGAGGCTCGGCGCACCGGCGGCGATGTCGCCGCCCGGGTAGTTCGGGTTGTGACGCTCCACCTCGCGGGCGGTGCGGGAGCTGGTCGCGAGGATCGTGTCGCGGAAGCCCGGCGCGAAGCGCTCGATCTGGCGGATGACCGCCTCGCGCCGATCGACGGCGCTGCCCGCGGGCACGTGGGTGTACGTCCACAGTGTGTGCTTGCCCTGCGGCGCCCGCGAGGGGTCGAACAGCGACGGCTGCGACACCAGCACGTAGGGGTTCTCGGGCAGGCGGCCGCGGTTGACCTGGTTCTCCGCATCCGCCACCTCCGCCCGAGTCCCTCCGACGTGCACGGTGCCGGCGCGGCGGAGCTCGGGGTGCGTCCACGGCACCGGCTCGCTCAGTGCGAAGTCCACCTTCGCGACGCCGTCGCCGTAGCGGAACCGCTGCATCCTGCGGCGGTAGCGGTCGGGCATCGCGGCGCCGGTGATGCGGATGAGCGCCTTCGGCGTGACGTCGAGCAGGGTGACCGTGGCGGCGGGCAGCTCTGCGAGCGAGGTGACCTCGTGGTCGACGATGAGATCACCGCCGTGCCGGCGCAGGTCGTCGACCATCGCGTCGATGATGGCCTGGCTGCCGCCGAGAGGAATCGGCCAGCCGCGCGCATGCGCATAGGCGGCGAGCGCCAGCCCGGCGCCGGCGGCGGAGATGCTCGGCTGGGCGAGGATCGTGTGCGCGGCCACCCCGGTGAACATGGCGGGGGCCGTGTCTTCCCGGAAGCGAGCGTTCCAGGCGCGGGTCCCCTGCTCGACGGCGCGCAGCCCGAACGCGACGGCGGTGGGCAGGTCCGCGGGCACGCGCACCAGCGGAGACCCGGTGAAATCCGCCACCTGGCTGGAGTGCTCGACGAGCGGTCGGAGCAGGCGTCGGTAGGCGAGGGCATCGGGGCCGAGCGCGTCGGCGGTTCGGGCGAGATCGCGGTAGGCGATGCCGGCATGACGCTCGTGGAGGGGATGCGCGAACGAGACCTCGGGGGTGACGAACTCGACACGCTGTCGGAGTCCGAACTCACGGAAGAATCGCGATTCGAACGCCATCGGGTGCACGGCCGAGCAGACGTCGTGCTGAAAACCCGGCAGCGTCAGCTCTCGCGTGGCCGCTCCGCCGCCGGGCCGGCCGGCGCGTTCGTAGACCCGCACGCGAAGGCCAGCGCGGGCGAGCGTGACCGCGGCGGCGAGACCGTTGGGACCGGACCCCACGACCACGGCATCGAACTCGGTGGCGCCGCGCCGGGGCCTCTCGTTCACGTCTGCGGCGCCCCGCCCTGCGGCGTCGCCGGTTGCTCCGCGTCACCCTCATCGCTCGAGGCCACGGGCGGCGGCGACTCGCTCTCCCCCGGTTCGTCAGGCTCGTGCGCATCGTCGGCGGGCGCTGCAACGGACTGCTGCGTCTCACCCGACGCGGCCATCTCCTGCTCGGCCGTCGTCAGAGCGGTGCGGCGAGCAGCCATGCCCTCAGCCAGGTACGCGAGGCGATGGAGCGTCTCGTCGTTGCGCCAGTGGAGCGCGATGTCCATCAGCGCGGTGGGCACGAACCGTCCCGGACCGGCGACCGCCTCCTCCTGGATGCGTACGACGCACTCGTCTCCGCGAGGTTTGACGTCGATGGTCACACGAGCCTCGCCGATCGGCCAACCCCGCGCCCGCATGACCATCATCGTGCCCGTCACGAATTGCTCGACCACCGTCTTGTCGTTGATGAGCGCGGGCCAGACACCGAAGGAGTGATGCAGCTCGGCACCGGCCATCGGCCAGGTCTCGTCGACTTCGCGCATGCGCGAAGCCCCGACCACCCACGATGGGTAGAGCCAGCCGTCGCCCAGCACCTCGAAGACGTCCTCGGGCGTGCAGTGCAGCACCCTCACGTTGCGCGACATCGGTTCGTCCCTCCTTGGTCGATTCCCAACGATCACGACCATACGAGCGCGATGGGAGGCGCTCGACGGGCTTGCGCCGCGCAGACCCGTGTGGCAGAAGGTGGGTGGGGTCGCAGCATCCGTTGCCTAGCATGTAAGGGTGACCTCACCTCGACAGCCGCGCCCGCAGACCACCCTGTTCGTGATCGGAAGCACGTGGCTCTCGCCGGACCTCGTGCGGGTGACGCTGGGAGGCGACGAGTTCGCCGACTTCGCCGACCGGCCCGAGACCGACAAGTACGCGAAGCTGTACTTCCCGCCCGCCGGCAGCACGCTCGAGCCGCCCTATGACCTCGCCGCACTGCGCGAAACACTGTCGTTCGACGAGCTGCCGACGATTCGCACGTACACGATCCGGCGAGTGGATGCTGCGGCCCGCACGATCGACATCGATTTCGTCGTCCACGGCGACACCGGGGTCGCAGGCCCGTGGGCCGCGAACGCGAAGCCCGGCGACCGGCTCACGATGTCGTCGCCCGGCGGCGGCTACTCCCCCGATCCCACCGCGGACCACCATGTGCTGATCGGCGACGAGTCGGCGATCCCGGCGATCTGGTCGGCGCTCGAAGCGCTGCCGACCGGGGCTTCAGTGACGACGATCGTCGAGACGCGGTCGCCGGCCCACCGGGTGGAGGTGCCGTCGGGCGCCGTCGTGGAATGGGTCGACGAGGACCACGATGCGCCGGGCACCCGGCTCGTTGCGGCGGTGGATGCTGCGGCCTGGCCGGCCGGCCGCGTGCAGGTCTTCGCGCACGGCGAGCGCGGCGCGATGAAGTCGCTGCGGCCGCTGCTGCTCGAGCTCGGCGTCTCGCGTGCGGACCTGTCGCTTTCGGCCTACTGGGCGAACGGGCGCACGGAGGATGTGTTCCAGGCCGAGAAGCGGCTGCCGGTGGGGCAGATCTTCCCGGATTGACACCCGGGTGACGGGTTAGGGTCTGAGCATGAGCGACGTCGTCATCACCGTCCGCGGGGAGCACGAGACCCGCATCGCCCCCGAGCGCGCGATCGCGCATCTGACCATCCGCGCAGAGGGACCCGAGCGCGGCGCCGTCGTCGAGCGCATGGCGGCGCTCACCGAGCCGGTGCGCGACGACCTCGCCTCGCGGAAGTCCGCGGGCACCGTCACCGAGTGGACGAGCCAGCGCGTATCGGTGTGGTCGGAGCGCCCGTGGAACAACGAGGGCAAGCGCCTCGCGCCCGTGCACTACGCCACCGTCGACTTCTCCGTCACGTTCACCGACTTCGCCGTGCTGTCGTGGTGGGCGGGCGAGGTCGCCGAGCGCGACGGGGTGCAGCTGGGCTGGATCGAGTGGAAGCTCACGCCTGAGACGAAGGCCGCGGTGGAGCGCGATGTCGCGACGCACGCTGTCGGCGTGGCCGTTGCCCGCGCGACCGCTTATGCCGGAGCGCTCGGACTGGGGAACGTGACGGCGGTCGAGCTCGCGGACGTGGGGCTGCTGACGCAGCCGAGCGTCCCGGAAGCGGCTCCCGCGCCGCGCATGCTGATGGCGAAGGCGTCGTTCGCCGCGGACGCCGGCGGTGGGCCTGCCGTGCAGCTGCAACCCGAGGAGATCGTGATCTCGGCAGCCGTCGAGGCCCGGTTCGCCGCCCGATGAGCGGTGCCCCCGCCCCCCGTTCGTTGAGCGAGCGAGGAACGAGCGAGACGAAACGCCCCGAACGCGGCGCCGACGGCGGGCCCCGCGCTGGCATCGCCGACCGGCTGTCCCGCATGATCCAGCTGCCCACCGTCTCGGCCGAGCGTGCCGAGCGCGGGCAGGGTCCGTTCGACGACTTCGCCGACCTTCTCGTCGAGCTCTACCCGCTCGTCCACGAGCACCTCGAGCGCGAGCGGATCGGCGAGCTGGGGATCCTGTACCGGTGGCGCGGGCGCGTCTCCGCGCAGCCGACGGTGCTCATGGCGCACTTCGACGTGGTGCCCGTCGACGAGAACGACGCGTGGACCCACCCGCCGTTCGAAGGGCGGATCGAGGGCGGCTGGGTGTACGGCCGCGGCGCGCTCGACGACAAGGGGCCGCTGGTGGTGGTGATGGACGCCGTCGAGAACCTGCTCACTGCGGGGTTCACGCCCGCGCGCGACGTGTATCTGTCCTTCGGCGGTGACGAAGAGACCTTCGGGGGTGCGGCCCGCGTGATCGCCGAGACGCTCAGGGATCGCGGGATCGAGCCTTGGCTCGTGCTCGACGAGGGCGGGGCGGTCGTCGATGCGCCGCTGCCGTTCGTCCGCGGCAGTGCGGCGATGGTCGGCGTCGGCGAGAAAGGCGTGCTGACGCTCCGGCTCAGCGCGCGCGGCGAGGGCGGGCACGCCTCCGCTCCCCCGGCACGCACCGCTGTCCGGCGCATCGCACGCGCGGTCGAGCGTCTGTCTCCCGGGACCTTCCCCGCCCGGACGCCGGCAGCGGTCTCGCGCATGCTCGAGCTCTTCGCGGCGCGGACCGGCGGCATCCCTCGCGCACTGTATCGCCTGCTGTCGAGGGCGCCCTGGCTCACGGCACGCGTCTTCACCGCGATGGGCGGCGAGCCGGCCGCCCTGGTGCGGACGACCGTCGCCGCCACAATGCAATCCGGCGGCACCGCCGCGAACGTGCTGCCCTCGCAGGCGTCGGCGACCCTCAATCTGCGCATCGCGCTCGGCGAATCGGTCGAGAGCACGGTGAAGCGCGTGCGCAGGCGCGTCGCCGACCGGCACGTGAGAGTCGAAGTGCTCGAGGGCGACGGGCCATCGCCGGAGTCGTCGACCGAGAACGCGCAGTTCGCCGCGATCGCCGACGCGGTGAGGGCGTCGCATCCCGACGCCGCGACGGTGCCCTACGTGATGATGGCGGCCACCGACTCGCGGCACTTCCACCGCTTCTCGCCCGCGGTCTACCGCTTCGCACCGCTCGCGATGAGCAGGGCGCAGCGTGCGTCGATCCACGGCGTCGACGAGCGCGTCGAGGTCGCGGCGCTCGAGAGGGGCGAGCTGTTCCATCGCACCCTGCTGCAGCGCTTAGAGTGATTCGCACCCGTCCTCCGACCTGCTCGAGGACCGGGACTGGGGCCCGATCGAAGGAGCACGGATGACGCGCAGCGCCATGTCCTCACGCGTCACCATCGGCGCGCTCGCGGGAGTCGTCGGCTTCCTCGCGTTCGTCGAGTTCACGAGCGGCGTGATCCAGGGCTTCTACACGCCCATGCTCACCGACATCGCCCGTCACCTCGGCGTGCACGACGCCGACGTCAACTGGCTCGAGGGCACGCAGCTCATGCTGTCGGCGCTCGTCGTTCCGGCCTTCGCGAAGCTCGGCGACATGGTCGGGCACAAACGGATGCTGGTGATCTCGACGGCGATCACCGCTGCGGCATCCCTCGTCCTGCCGTTCACCGACTCGTTCGGGGTCTTCCTCGCGGCGTGGGCCATCCAGGGCTTCTACGTCGTCTGGCTGCCGCTCGAGATCGCCCTGATCTGGTCGCGGTCGCGGCGCATGGAGGGCCGGGCGACGATCACCGCGCGCGCGGCCGGCTTCCTCGTGGCGGCCCTCGAGACCGGAGCCATCGCGGGCGCGCTCGTCGGCGGCATGCTCATCGACAGCCTGCCGCTGTGGATCGTGCTGCTCGTGCCGGCGCTGCTCGTCGTCGCATGCTTCTTCGTGATCCTGTTCGGTGTGAAGGAGTCGCCCGAGCCCACCGGCGGCCGCCTCGACAACGTCGGCCTGGTGCTCATCTCGCTCGCGCTCGTCGCCTTCACCGGCGGCCTGAGCCTCCTGCGGCTCAACGGCCCCGCCGACCTGACGGCATGGCTCGTCACGCTGCTCGGCGTGCTGCTCGTCGTGCCGTTCGTGCTCTGGGAGCTGCGCCACGACGATCCGCTCATCGACGTGCGCATGTTCCGCTCCCCCGCCCTCGGCCCGGTGTTCCTCACCGCCGGCCTGTTCGGGGTCAGCGTGCTCGGCGCGCAGGCGCCGTTGTCGACCTTCGCCCGCACCGATCCGTCGGTGTACGGGTACGGCCTGGGTACGACCGGCTTCCAGACGTCGCTCATCATCGGCGTCTACCTCATCGCGATGATCACGGGTGCCCTGCTGTTCCCGCTCGTCGCGCGGCTCACCGCCCCGCGGCTCACCCTGATCGGCGCGGCGACACTCGTCGGCGTCGGGTTCCTGATGTTCCTGCCGTTTCACGACTCCTATACGCAGGTCATCGTGAACATGGTCGTCGTCGGCCTCGGCTCCGGAGCCCTGGTCGCGGCGCTGCCCGCGGCTGCAGCATCCGCCTCTCCTCCCACCCAGACGGGTGTCGCGACCGGCCTCACGAACTCGGTCAAGACCGTCGGCGGCGCCATCGCGTCGTGCGTGTTCGGCATCGCCCTGCTTCACGGCGCGACCGGCGCCGCGGCCGAGGGGACCGCCGGATCGTTCTCGGGCTACGTCACCGTGTGGGTGGTGTGCGGGGTGACGGCGCTGGCCGCCGCGGTGCTGCTGTGCTTCGTCCCGAAGACGGCGTTCAGCGACCGGGCCGCGCACGGCGCGACGGAGACTGCGGAGCCGCTGGTGCCGTAGGGCTCGGCGTCACTCGCCGAGGCGGTTGCGGGAGCGCATGGCGCGCTCGGCCTCGCGCTTGTCTTCACGCTCGCGGATCGTCTGACGCTTCTCGAACTCGCGCTTGCCCTTGGCGACGGCGATCTCGACCTTGGCGCGGCCGTCCGAGAAGTAGAGCTTCAAGGGGATCAGCGTGTACCCGCCGGCCGAGATGGCGTGCGAGAGCTTGACGATCTCCTCCTTGTGGAGGAGCAGCTTGCGCGTGCGCTTCGACGAGTGGTTCGTCCAGTGGCCCTGCGAATACTCAGGGATGTGCACCGCGTCCAGGTATGCCTCGCCGTTGTCGATGTACGCGTAGCCGTCCGAGAGGTTCGCACGGCCTTCGCGCAGCGACTTCACCTCGGTACCGGTCAGCACGAGTCCGGCCTCGTACGTCTTCTCGATCGCGTACTCGTGTCGCGCGCGACGATTGGTCGCCACGACCTTCTCCCCGCGTTCCCTGGGCATGATGTCTCCTCGCTGTCGCCGCCCACGCCGGACGGCAGCCTGTCAGTCTACCCCTGCTGTGGGGTCGACGATCACGCGCGCAGCCACCTGCGGATCGCGAAGCTCGCCGACAGTGCTGCGAGGACCACCCCGACGAGGATCAGCACCGGCACCACGAGCCACGCATCGGCCATGCCGACCCAGGTGGTCACGAAGTCGACGCGATTGCGCAGGTAGCTGTTGACGCCGAAGTGCACACCGGCGAGCACCGCGGCGCTCGCGAGCAGCGAGCCGAGCAGCGCCGCGAACACGCCCTCGACGATGAAGGGTGTCTGGATGAAGCGGTTGGATGCCCCGACCAGGCGCATGATCCCGAGTTCGCGCCGTCGCGCGAAAGCGGAGAGCCGGATCGTGGTCGCGATCAGCAGCACCGCTGCGATGAGCATCAGCGCCGCGATGCCGACCGCGATGTACGTCGCGATCGTGAGGGCCGAGAACAGCGGATCGAGATACTGCATCTGATCGTTGACGAGTTCGACTCCCTGCGTGCCGCTGAACGCCTCGATGATGACGTCCGACTGCTCCGGATCGACCAGCGTGATGCGGAAGGTCTCGTTCACCTGCTCCGGCGTGATGACGCTCGCGTTCTCCTCGCCGGCGATCTGGAGCAGCTCGTCGTACGCCTGCTGATGGTCGAGGAACGTCAGCTCTCGGATGAGCGGTGCCAACGCGCTGCCCTCGAGCTTCGCGCGCACCTCCTCGACCTGCTCGGGCGTCGCCTCACCGCTCGAGCAGGTGGCGGGCGTCGAGATGCTCGTGCACATGTACACGGCGACCTGCGCGCGCTCGACCCAGAAGTCGCGCATCGTGCCGATCTGCATCTGCATGAGGATCGCCGCACCGACGAACGTGAGCGACACGAACGTGACCAGCACCACCGAGACCACCATCGAGACGTTGCGCCGGAGGCCGGTGAACGCCTCCGACATGATGAGTCCGAACCTCATGAGGTGGGCCCCACTTCGTCGTCGGGATCGGTGGCGCCGAGGCCGAGCCGGTCGGCGAGACCGAGCTCCTCCACCTGCAGCTCGACGGCGTCGACGAGCGGGATGGGCTGCGTGTGCGTGGGCTTCGCGGGCGTGGATGCCTCGACCGGCGCCGGATCCTCCGCGACGGGCTCATCGAGCGCCCGCGCGAGCCCCTCAGCCTGCTGGGCCTCGGCGGCGGTGACGGCGACGGCTGCGGCGGCCGCTGCCGCGGCAGCCGCGACCCCCGCGGCCGGGGAAGAAGCCGCAGGGGCAGCATCCGCGTCGGTGCCGGCGAGCTCGTCGTCGTCGTCCACCGCGGTCGGGTCGAGGCCCGCAGCAGCCGCGATGGCGGCCTCGCGCTGCACCTCGAGCACCGCGGTGAGGGCCGCGACCGCCGCGGCGCCGCGCTCAGGCTCGGGGGCGAGGCTCGGCAGGCTCGACCGATCGCCGTAGCCGCCGTGACGCTCGTCGCGGACGATCTCGCCGTGGACCAGCTCGATGACGCGGCGCTGCATCTGGTCGACGAAACCGGCCTCATGCGTGGCCATCACGACGGTCGTGCCGCCCGCATTGATGCGCGCGAGCAGCTGCATGATGTCGATGGATGTCGCAGGGTCCAGGTTTCCGGTCGGCTCGTCGGCCAGCAGGATCTGGGGCCGGTTGGCGAGCGCCCGGGCGATCGCGACGCGCTGCTGCTCACCGCCGGAGAGCTCATGCGGGAATCTCTTCTCCTTGCCGGCCAGGCCGACGAGGGCGAGCACTTCGGGCACCGCCTGCTGGATGAAGCCGCGGGACGACCCGATCACCTGCAGCGTAAAGGCGACGTTCTGGAACACGGTCTTGGTCGGCAGCAGCCGGAAGTCCTGGAACACCGCCCCGACGTGCCGCCGGAAGTACGGCACCTTGCGGTTCGACAGCGTGCGCAGGTCGCGGCCGAGGACGACGACGCGCCCTTCGGACGGTGTCTCCTCGCGGAGGATGAGGCGAAGGCAGGAGGACTTGCCGGATCCCGACGCGCCGACGAGGAAGACGAACTCCCCGCGCAGCACCTCGAAATCGACATCGCTCAGGGCGGGCTTGGAAGTGCCGCGAAAGCGCTTCGTGACGTTCTCGAACCGGATCATGGCCTAACGAGCCTATGCGGATGCCCTCGGGCGCGGTCCAGCGACACTCAACGTTTGCGCATCGGTTCGCCGGCTGAGGTCAGTCGTCGTCGTCCTTGCGCTTGCGCCAGCGGATGCCTGCAGAGATGAAGCCGTCGAGGTCGCCGTCGAAGACGATCGCGGGGTTGCCCACCTCGTGGCCGGTGCGGAGATCCTTGACGAGCTGCTGGCCGTAGAGGAAGTACGAGCGCATCTGGTCGCCCCAGCTCGCGGTGATCGTTCCGGCGAGCTCCTTCTTCTTCGCCGCCTCTTCCTCGCGCTTGAGCAGGAGGAGGCGGGTCTGGAGCACGCGCATCGCGGCTGCGCGGTTCTGGATCTGCGACTTCTCGTTCTGCATCGACACGACGATGCCGGTCGGGATGTGCGTGAGGCGCACGGCCGAATCGGTCGTGTTGACCGACTGGCCTCCCGGGCCGGACGAGCGGAACACGTCGACGCGCAGGTCGTTCTCGGGGATGTCGACCTCGACGGCCTCCTCCATCACCGGGATGACCTCGACCGCCGCGAACGACGTCTGGCGCTTGTCGGCCGAGCCGAACGGGCTGATGCGCGCGAGTCGGTGCGTGCCGGCCTCGACGGAGAGTGTGCCGTAGGCGTAGGGGGCGTCGATCTCGAACGTCGCCGACTTGATGCCGGCGCCCTCCGCGTAGGAGGTGTCCATGACCTTCACCGGGTACTTGTGGCGCTCGGCCCAGCGCAGGTACATGCGGAGAAGCATCTCGGCGAAGTCGGTCGCGTCGTCGCCGCCCGCGCCGGAGCGGATCGTCACGACGGCGGAACGTTCGTCGTACTCGCCGTCGAGGAGCGTCTGCACCTCGAGCTGGCTGACGATATCCTCGAGCTCCGCGATCTCGCGACGCGCCTCCTCGGCGGAGTCCTCATCGTCCATCTCGTTGGCGAGCTCGACGAGCACATCGAGATCGTCGAGACGCTGCTCGACGTCGGTGATGCGCTTGAGCTCGGCCTGACGGTGGCTGAGGGCGCTGGTGACCTTCTGCGCCTTCTCGACGTCATCCCACAGATTGGGAGCGCCGGCCTCCTCGCTCAGGCGGGCGATGTCGGCGTTGAGTGCCTCGACGTCGACCACGGCCTTGATGTCGGCGAACGTGGAACGCAGGGCCTGGATGTCGGCGGAGGGATCGAAGTCGAGCATGACACTCCAGACTAACGTGGAACGCGATGACCGATCACGCCGACTCCCCCACCGCTCGCGACGTGCTGTGGCGGTTCGGCCCGATGGTCTACGGACCCACCGTGCTGTTCGCGCTCGGAGAGGGCGCCGTCATCCCGCTGATCCCCGTCATCGCCGCGCAGCTCGGAGCGGATGTCGCCACCGCCGCGCTCGTCGCCTCGGCGCTCGTCGTCGGCCAGCTCTGCGGCAACATCCCGGCCGGCTGGGCGGTCGCCCGCATCGGCGAGCGCCTCACGATGGCGATCGCGGGACTCATCTCGCTCGCCGGTGTGGTCGGCATGGCGCTCGCGCCGTCGCTGGGCATCTTCGCGATCGCGGTGTTCCTCATCGGCTTCTGCGCCGCCGCCTTCGGCCTCGCGCGCCACTCGTTCATGACGACGCGCGTGCCGCTGTCGTTCCGCGCCCGCGCACTGTCGCTGCTGGGTGGCACGTTCCGCCTCGGGATGTTCGTCGGACCGTTCGTCGCGGCCGGCCTTCTGGCACTGTTCGGCGACGAGCACGCCACGATCTGGTTCTTCGGCGGATGCCTCGTGGCCACGGTGCTGCTCGTGCTCCTCGGTCCCGACCCCGAGCGGCGGCTGTTCGCTCCGGCGCGCACGGAACCGGACGAGGACGCGGTCGACACCGAGGACACCGGCGAGGCGGTCACCGGCTCGATCCCGCTCCGACGTGTCCCGCGCGCCGAAGGCGGCTCGGGCCCGGGCACCGGCGTGATCCGCACGATGTGGCGGCACCGCCGGGTGCTGTCGACGCTCGGCCTGGCCGCAGCATCCCTCTCCGCCGTCCGTTCCGCTCGCCAGGTCGTGCTCCCGCTGTGGGGCGTGTCGATCGGCCTGGATGCGCAGACGATCGCGCTCGTGGTCGGCATCTCCGGCGCCATCGACTTCGCCCTCTTCTACGCGAGCGGGCAGGTGATGGACCGGTTCGGCCGGCTGTGGGCGGCCCTGCCCGCCATGATCCTGATGGGCGCAGGCTTCGTCGCGCTCGCGTTCACGCACGACCTGCCGCAGGCGGCGATGTGGTTCGCGATGTTCGCCGCCGTGCTGGGCGTGGGCAACGGACTCTCGAGCGGCATCCTCCTCACCCTCGGCGCCGACGTCGCGCCGAAGGCCGACCCGGCGCCGTTCCTCGGGTCGTGGCGCACGCTCACCGACGCCGGCGGGGCGGTCGCACCGCTCCTCGTGTCGGGCATCGCCGCTGTCGCCTCCCTCTCCGTCGCGACCGGGTTCATGGGCGCGATCGGCCTCGTCGGCGCGCTCGCCTTCGTGCGGTGGGTTCCGCGCCACGTGCCGCGGGTCCACCCATGAGCGACGTCGTGCGGTTCTGCCGCAGTCGCAACGACGGGCGGCGCTGCACGCGCCCGCTGGGGCACCCCGGCCTCCACCGCCACCGCACGATCATGTGGACCGATGCCGGCGCCGATCCCGCGCACTGCCCAGGCTCCGGCGAGCCGGCCGAGCCCGCGGCGACGCTCACCGGCGGCTTCCCCGACGGCCGAGCGCTGTGCCCCGTGTGCCTCCGGTTCATCGCGCTGGAAGACGGCCGGCTGGCGGCGCATGACACCGCGGACGAGGGCGAGACGGATGCTGAGACCCGCCGTCGCCGCGAATGGTTCAACGCGTACGGCTGGTAGCCGACGGGTCACACCCAGTGGCGGCGCACGGCCTCCGCGCCCAGCTGCATGCGGGTCGTCACCCCGGCCGTGTCCATGAGCTCCGCCACCCGACGCTGGACGGTGCGCAGTGAGATGCCGAGCTGCGCGGCGGCCGCAGCATCCGTCACTCCCAAGAGCAGCAGGCGGAGCAGATCGCTGTCGACGTCTTCGACCGTGGGCACGGCGGCGATCGGGAGGAACTCTGTCGCAGCGCGCCAGTACTCCTCGAAGATCGAGGTGACCAGGTCGAGCAGGCCGCTGGGATGAATGAGCAGAGCGCCGAAACCCTCGTCCTCGGCCTGCGAGTGCATCGGAACGAGCGCCATCTGGTCGTCGGCGATGAACATGCGCGTGGGCAGGGTCGGCAGCACCCGGATCTCCTCACCGATCTGGGCCATCTCGCGTGCCGCGGCGAGGAAGCCCGGGCGTTCGAGCACCGCGTTCTCGACGATCACGCGGTAGCGCACGCCGCGGGCGAGCGCGCGATCCTCCTCGATGTTCTCCTCGCCGCTCAGCAGCGCGACCTCGTGCAGGACGAGCACGCGCACCTGCTCGACGGAGGCGGCCTGCAGCTGCGCGACGCGCTGGCGCACGGCGTCGTCGCCGATGACGACGTCCACGACGTCCGCGACGCTCCGCTGCTCGGCGGAACGCCGGTACAGATCGCTCAGCTCGACGAGCGCCTCGTGCGCGCGGGTGAGCCCCCGCTCACGCTCGAGCAGCAGCGGACGCAGGGAGATCGACGGCGGGGACGCCACGAACCGGTCGCTCCGCGCCGCCTGGCGCGCGAGCAGCCCGAGACGCTCGAGCTCGGCGACGATCGGGCGCGTGCGCGGCAGCGACATGCTGAGCGCGGACGCGATCTCGGCGGTCGACGCCGAGGGCTGCTGCAGAACGCACCGGTACACCGCGGTGTGGGCCTCATCGAGACCGAGCGCATCGAGCACGGCGATCTTCTCCACGTCTTCATCGTCACCCGCCGACCTTGGCGGATGCAGGCCATGGCATTTCTCCGCCATCCACTTTATGCACTCGGCACAGGAAGGTGGGGGTTACACGGATCCCCACACCGAGAGGCTCGCGCTATGTCACGACCCCTGCCCTTCGGCCCTCGCCTCCGTCCGATCGTCGCCGCCACAAGCGGCCTCGCGATCGGCATCGCAGGCATCGGCCTCACCACCCTGCCGGCGGCCGCCACCTCCGCCCCAGACGGCTCCCCCACCTCACGGGCGGTCGCCGGCAGCTCCCACTCCGTCACCCTGATCACGGGCGACCGGGTCACCGTCACCGACCTGAGCGACGGAACCCACGCCGTCTCGATCGACACCGCTGTCGACGGTGCCGGAGCTCGCACGTACGAGGCGGCGGGCGATCTGCACGTCGTTCCCGACGCGGCACTGCCGTACCTCGCGTCGGGTGCGCTCGACGCGGACCTGTTCAACGTGTCGCTGCTCATCGAGTACGGCTACGACGACGCCACCGTCGACGCCACGCCCGTCATCGTCGAGCAGGGCGGCTCGGCCGCACGGACCTTCTCGACGCCGGTCCCGGGCCTCGAGGTGCAGACACCGCTCGAGAGCATCGGCGGCGCAGCGGCCACCCTCGGACACAGCGAAGCGGCATCCGCGTGGGAGGCGCTCACCGCCCCGAGCGCCCGCAGCTTCTCGGCCACGCCCTCGCTCGGTGGGGGCGTCGAGGCGATCCACCTCGACGGGAAGGTGCGCGCGACGCTCGACTCGAGCGTTCCCTACATCGACGCTCCCGCGGCGTGGGCCGAGGGCTACACCGGCGAGGGCGTCACCGTCGCCGTGCTCGACACCGGCTACGACGACACCCACCCCGACCTGCAGGGCCACGTGCTCCCGGGCTCGAAGAGCTTCGTGCCCGGCGAGGAGGTCGACAGCGACCCGAACGGCCACGGCACGCACGTCGCCTCGACGATCGCGGGCACCGGCGCGGCCAGCGGAGGCACTCACCGTGGAGTCGCCGACGGCGCGCAGCTGCTCGTGGGCAAGGTGCTCGGCGCCGACGGCTACGGCCAGGACTCGTGGATCATCGACGCGATGGAGTGGGCGGGCCAGAACGCCCCGATCGTCTCGATGAGCCTCGGCTCTACCCAGGCCTCCGACGGCAAGGACCTCATGGCCCAGTCGCTCAACCAGATCTCGAAGCAGACCGGATCCCTCTTCGTCGTCGCGGCCGGCAACGCCGGCGCACCTGAGACCATCGGTGCGCCCGGCTCGGCCGAGCAGGCGCTCACCGTCGGCTCCGTGGACGACCCCACGGGCGCGCTGTCATGGTTCACGAGCCAGGGTCCGCTCGCACGCTCGGGCGCGCTCAAGCCCGACGTCACCGGCCCCGGCAACGACGTGACCGCGGCGCGCTCGGCCGACAGCGGCGGCGACGGCGCCTACATCGCCATGAGCGGCACGTCGATGGCGACGCCGCACGTCGCGGGCGAGGCCGCCCTCCTGCTGAGCGCGAACCCCGGATACACCAGGGACCAGCTCAAGGCCGCGATCACGAGCACCACGACCGATGTCGGGTACACCGCCTACCAGGGCGGTACGGGCGTCGTGAATGTGGGAGCCGCGCTGGACGCGCCCGTGATCGCCGCCGGCTCGGGCGACTTCGGCATGCTGATGTGGGGTGAGACGCCGACTCCGGTCGAACGCACGGTCGAGTACACGAACCGCACGGACGCCGAGATCACCGTCGCCATCACCGCGAATCTCGGCGACACCACCCCGGGCGCCGGCGGTGGGGAGCCGGGGCCGCTGTCGGCGGGCATCGCGTTCGACGCGCTCACCATGGACGTCGACTCGTTGACGATCCCCGCGGGCGAGAGCCGCTCCGTCACGCTGACGGTGGATCCCGCCAAGGTCCCGGCCGGCACGCAGCTGTCGGGCATGCTCGTCGCGTCCGTCGACGGCGAGCCCGTCACCCGCACCGCGCTCGGCACGATCGCCGAGGCCGAGCGGTACGACCTCACGCTCACGGCGACGGACTTCGACGGCAACCCGACGACGACGTACGCGATGCTGTGGGATCCGGCGACCCAGTGGGCCGAGCCGGTGCTGGTCGAGGGCGAGACCACGCTGCGCCTCATGAAGGGCGACTACACGGTGATGTCGTTCATGGAGCTGAACCGCACGCCCGACACCGTCGCAAGCGTCCTCGTCGGCGAGCCGACGCTCGAGCTCGACCAGAACCGCACGGTCGCGCTCGACGCGCGCACTGCCGAGCAGGTCACGGTCGACGTCGGCCGAAAGACGGGGCTCGATCAGGTCTTCCGTCGCATGGACGTGACCGTCGACGACTTCGCGGCCAGCGCGATGATGCCGGTGTGGACCGACGAGATGTGGGCGCAGCCCATGAAGGTCGACGACGCCGACTTCTCGTGGGCGACGCGCTGGCGCCTTCAGACGCCGATGCTGACGGTATCGGCGGGCAAGACTCCCCTCGACCTCATCGTGCAGATCGGCTCGACGTTCCTCGACGGCTCGTTCACGGCGCCCGCCGTGGACGCCGGCAAGGGCAGCGTCGAGGAGTTCGCCGCTGCGGCAGTCAAGGACAAGATCGCCGTGGTCACCCGGTCGGCGGAGGTCTCAGCATCCGCTCGCGCCGCGAACGCGGCCGCCGCGGGAGCGAAGCTGCTGATCGTCGTCAACGACGGCGACGGCGAGCTGAGCGAATGGGTCGGGTCGGAGGACTACACGACCAACGTCTCCATCCCGGTCGCGGCGGTCAGCGGTGTCGAAGGTCGTGAGCTGCTGAAGCAGCTCGGCGGCCACAAGAAGGTCACGCTCTCGGCCGTCGGCGAGCCGATCTCCGAGGTGACCTACGACATCGCCCACTTCGGCGACGGCGAGATCCCGGCCGACATGGCCTACCGGCACAGCGCCAAGGATCTCGCCCGCATCGACACGCGGTACATCGGGCAGGCGGAGGAGATCGGCGAGTTCCGGTACGACTTCGTGCCCGGTGCGGAGTACGGCAGCGGGTTCCCGCTGCGCACGCAACGGGGCATCGAGCGCGAGGAGTGGGTGAACACGGACGGCCTGCGCTGGTACCAGGGTGCGTTCATCACCTCGGTCGGCTGGGAGATGCGCGACATCAAGCGCACCTACGAACGCGGCGAGCGCACCGAGGCCGACTACTACGGCGGCGTCGTGCGGCCCTACGTCGGCACGGGATTCTGGGTGCCCTACCTCGCGTCGGACTACGCCCAGATCAACATCCCGAGCTGGGCGGACGGCGGTGACGGCGAGCACACCGGTACGTTCGACACCTGGATGGAGCCGTCCACCGTGCAGCAGCTGACCGACATCTACCTCGACGGACAGCTCATCGCTCAGAAGGAGCACCAGGGCGCGAACGTCTACGATCTGCCCGACGGCGAGCACGACTGGCGCGTGGTCAGCACCGCGACGCATGACGGCTCGCATCTCGCCGGATCGACGAAGACGGTCAGCGACTGGACGTTCCGCGCATCGGGCAAGCTCGGCGACTGGGACTACCGGCTCCTCCCGCTGATCCAGGCGTACTACGACGTCGACGTGAACGACGAGAACCGCGTCGGCGAAGGCCGCCGCAAGGGCTCGCCGATCTCACTCGGTCTCGAACTGGGCCACGTCGCCGGCACCGCTCCGGCCGCAGCGATCACCGACGCGACGCTCGAGGCCCGCACCGCGGGCGGCGACTGGGCGCCCGTCACGCTGAAGAGCGCGAAGACGGATGCCCCCACCGGCGCGGTCGAGGGCGACGGGTACATCTTCGCGGTGTCGCGCGCATGGGTCAGCGGCTACGCGGCTGAGATCCCGGTGTCCGACAAGGGCGGCTGGGTCGACCTCCGCGTCACGGCGAAGGACGCCGCGGGCAACACCTTCACGCAGGAGATCGAGAAGGCGTTCGAGGCCACCCCGGCCAAGGGCGTCCGCTAACCCCTTACTCCAGCGACCCCGGCGCATTCGCGCCGGGGTCGCCGGCGTTCGCTCGAGGGGCGACGCGGGCTCGCGATGTTCAGATGTGTTCATTTCGATCGCCGATTCGAACAGGGGCTGAAACGATGACTCGCGGTCCCCCGTCACTCCGGCGGCGGACTGTGTGATTCGAGGAGGAATCTTGCCCACCAAGCGGATGAAGGTGCTCGTCGCAGCGACCGTCGGCGCGTTCTGTCTCGGGGGTCTTCAGGCCCCCGCTGCCGTCGCTGCAGACGGACTCGCCGGCGCCGTGCACCACGCCAGCGACCTGGACTGGGTCTCGGCCGACAACGGCTGGGGTCCGGTCGAGCGCGACTACAACAACGGCGCCCGCGCGGTGCCCGATGCGGACAGATCGATCCAGTCGATCCGCGGCACGAAGTACCCGAAGGGGCTCGGCACGCACGCACCCTCGCGTATCGTCTACGACCTCGGCCGGCAGTGCACGCAGCTGCTCGGGTACGTCGGCATCGACGACAGTCAGTCGGGCAAGGGCCGCGTCGACTTCGTGGTGAAGGTCGACGGCGCCGAGAAGTTCCGCATGGAGCGGAAGGGCACCGACCCCGCGGGCCGCCTCAACCTCGACCTGAGCGGTGCGAGCACCGTCGAGCTCATCGCCGAGCCGGGCCCCGAGGGCAACGGCAACGACCACGCCGACTGGGCCGACCTGCGCCTCAACTGCACGGACGGATACCTGGCACAGCCGCTGACCATCACGCCGGACGACGTGGACCTCTCGCTGCTCGCCCCCGGCACCCCGGTCACCGTCGCCGTCGACGGCGCCTCCCCCCGCGTGCCCGTCACCGTCGGCTTCGCCGGCACCGAGGTCGTCGCCAACGCCGACGACGCCGGACGCGCGTCCGCGTCGTTCGTCGTCCCCGCCGGCACGGCTGCGGGTGAGTACGCGATCACGGCGCGAGCCGAGTCCCTGTTCGGCGCGATCGCGCAGGGCGAGCTCGCCGCACATGTGGTCGAGGTCTCCGACGCCGCCTACTTCGTGGACTGCTCGGCGACCGACCCCGGCGACGGTTCCGAGGCGGCGCCGTTCGCCTCGCTCGCGCAGCTCGCGGCGGTGCAGCCTTTCCAGCCCGGTGAGTCGGTGCGGTTCAAGCGCGGCGCCGAGTGCGTCGGCACCTTCGCCCCGACCGGGTCCGGCCTCGGCACCGCCCCGATCACCGTCTCCCCCTATGGAGACGGCGACGCATCCGCCACGATCAACGGCGACGGCCGGCTCGCGGGCATCCATCTCCTCAATGTCAGCAACTGGACCATCGACGGCATGCGGGTGATCAACCCGGGCACGCCCGACCAGCGCCGCGTCGGCATCCTGTACGAGATCAACGACGGCTCGAAGCGCAGCGGGGTGGTGCTGACGCACAATCACGTCGAGAAGGTCGCCGGCTGGTCCGACAAGACCAGCCTCGGCAACGCGTTCTCGCGCTCAGCGGGCATCTCGGTGCTCGGCGACGGCATCGGCTGGTTCGACGGCATCACCATCACCGACAACGTCGTGAACGACACCGCCGCCGGCGGCATCAAGCTCTCGGCGCCCGACACGACCAAGCACTACAACACCGACGTGTACGTCGCCCGCAACGACATCCGCGCGGTGGGCGGCGACGGCATCGTGATCCACAACTCGGAGAAGCCGGTGATCGAGTACAACTCTGCGATCGACCTGGGACACGGCGAGTACCCGTTCCTCAAGGGCAACTTCGCAGGCATGTGGCCGTACAACTCGGTCGACCCGCTGTTCCAGTACAACGTGGTGGGCAACAGCGTGGCATCCACCTACGACTCCACCGCGTGGGACTGCGACATGAAGATCAAGGGCAGCTGCACCTTCCAGTACAACTACTCGTACGGCAACGCCGGCGGGTTCTACCTCGACTGCATCTCCGGCTGCGGCACGGCCTCCACGACCGCCAACGCCATCCTGCGCTACAACGTCTCGCAGGACGACTGCCGCCTGGGCGGCGCGAGTGGCGGACCGGGCCTGCACCTCATCTACAACAACACGTTCTCGTGCCTGAACAGGCCGTTCGAAGACGACATGACCGCGCCGCGGCAGGTGAAGAACAACATCTTCATCTCGCAGGGAGGCACGTTCAAGACGGCGAATGCGGTGTATGCGAACAACGCGTACTTCGGCGGCATCCAGCCCGTGGCGACCGAGACAGGCGCGGTCGTCGGCGACCCGCAGCTCATCGCGGCCGGAAGCGGGCAGCTCACGCGCGCGCTCCCCGGCTACCAGCTCGCCGTCGGCTCGCCGCTCATCGGCGCGGGCGCGCCGATCCCGGACGCCGGCGATCGCGACTTCTTCGGGAATCCGATCGCCGCGACGCCGAACATCGGCGCCTATCAGGGGCCGGGGGTCGAGGTGGCACCGCTGCCGTTCGACGCGCTCGTGAACCAGACCGCGGTGGCCTCCGCCGCGAACCCGCGCAACGGGGCGGTCACCGCGGACTTCCGCGTGTTCTCCGCCGAGGCGCTGGCCGCCGCGGGACTCGCGGTGGGCGACAAGCCCACGGCGTTCGGCTCGGAGCTCGACTGGCACCCGACGGCGGTCGGCACCCCCGACGCGATCAAGGTCGCCGGCCAGCAGGTGTCGCTCGAGGGCGAAGGCGACGAGCTCATCGTCGCCGGCTTCTCCTCGGGCACCGCGACCGCGGGCACCGCGACGGTGCGTTACGAGGACGGCACGACCCAGCAGGTGGAGCTCGCGCTGCCGCTGTGGAGCGACGCGTCGACGGATGCTGCCGACGCGGTGCTGCTCGGCGGCGCCTCGTCGTACCTCCAGCGCTCGAAGCCCTACCTCGGCGGCACGGTCTCGACGGTGACGGCGCCGGCATCCGTGTTCGCGCAGCGGATCCCACTGTCGGGTAAGCCGGTGGCGAGCATCACCCTTCCCCAGGGAAGTCCGGTGACCGGCGAAGGTCTGAGCCTGTTCGCCGTCGAGCTCGCGGGCAGCGCGGTGCCGACCGCGACGCAGGTGGCGACCGAGTGCCGCGGCCCGAACGCGTGGGTGCACGTGACGGTGGCGAACGAGCACGGGACCCCCATCGCTGTGGCGGTGGAGACCGTGCTCGGCGACGACGTGAAGCTCACGCTCAACCCGGGCAAGGACACGCGCTCGTCGTTCAAAGTCCGCGGCTCCCTCGCCGACGGCGAGGTGACCGTCGTCGCAACGACCGGAGACGGCGCCCGCACCACGACGACCGTGCCGTATGCAGGAATCGACTGCCGCTGACCGGCGGCGTCCCGCGGGGGCGGTGCTCAGCGCACCGCCCCCCCCGCAGGCGCACGATGCGGCAAAGGGTCGCTCCCACATCGACATCGAAGGGCTAGGGTGAGCCGATGATCGCCGAGCAGCGCCGCGAGCGCATCCTGCGCGAGATCGTGCTGCGGGGGCGCATCGAGGTCGCCGACTTCGCCGGCCGATCGGGCCTCAGCGGCATGACGATCCGGCGGGACCTGGCCGTGCTCGCCGAGCGGGGGCTCATCCGTCGCGTGCACGGCGGGGCTGTCCTCCCGGAGACGGCGGATGCACCGGTCACAGGCAGCCGCGGCATCGGGACGTCGTCCCGGCCGGTGGCGACGATCGGGCTCATCGTGCCGGACGCCGCGTACTACTTCCCTCCCGTGATCCGCGGGGTAGGCGAGGCGGCGCGTGGTGCGGGCATGCGGATCGTGCTCGGCACGACCAACTACGACCCGCGCGAAGAGATCCACCAGCTCTCCAGACTCGACGCCGCGAACGTCGACGCCATCATGCTCGTCACCGCCCGTCCCGGCATCGAGGACACGGCGACCTGGGACACCATCGCCGGGATCCGTACCCCGGTCGTCCTCGTGGAGCGGTCGCCGGAAGGCGTGCCGACCGCGCTGCGCGTCGACTCGGTGCGCTCCGACCATGGTTTCGGCGCGGAGCTCGCCGTCGACCATCTGGCCGAGCGCGGGCATCGGGGCGTGGGTCTGCTTCTCCGCGAGACCGCGACGGCGCCGTGGGTCGCGCTCGGGCACGCGCGCGCGACCCGTCGGCACGGCATGATCGACGCGCCTGTCGCCACCGCGCCTTCCCCGCGCTGGGGAGACGGCTCGACCTCTGATGTGCTGCGCGCCTTCCTCGACGACTGCCTGGCCGCCGGCATCCGCTCCGCCATCGTGCTGCCCGACGACCTCGCCGTCGGCCTGCTCGGCATCGCCGAGGGCCGCGGGCTGCGCGTGCCGGAGGACTTCGCGATCGTCGCGTACGACGACGAGATCGCGTCGTTCGCGAGCGTGCCGCTCACCGCGATCGCGCCACCCAAGCTCGCCGTCGGGCGCCGCGCCCTCGAGACGTGCCTCATGCGGCTCGAGCAGCGCGAACATGCGCCCGCGCAGCAGGTGCAGCAGCTGACGCCGACGATCAACGTGCGCGAGTCGACCTGACCGCGGCCGGTCACCAGAGCATGGCGACGAGGTGGGCGAACACGTCTTCGGGGTCGTTGTCGAAGCCTCGCCTGCGGAACCACGTCGACGCGTTGACCACGTCGCGGTAGAGGAAGTCGAGCCCCTGCGGGTTCGCGGCGACGTCCACGATCTGAGGCAGATCGATGACGACGATGCGGCCGTCGTGGTCGAGCAGGTTGTACGGGGAGAGATCCCCGTGCGCGAAGCCCGCGTGCGCGAACGCCTCGAGGATGCCGACCACCTGCTCGAAGGCGTCCCGGAGCTCCTCGCCGTGCCGCCGGCTCTGCGCCAGGCGCGGCGAGGCGACGCGTCCGTCGCCGACGAACTCCATGAGCACCTCGGTGTCGCTCACCTGCACGGGATACGGCACAGGAACCCCCGCATTCCACGCACGGCAGAGCGCGTCGAACTCGCTCACCGCCCAATGGCCCGCGGCCACCGAGCGTCCGTATGCGGACTTGCGATTCACCGCGCGGGCGTCGCGGGTGTTGCGCATGGTGCGCCCCTCCTCGTAGCTGCCCGAGCGGTGGAAGTCGCTGTGGTGCGAGTTGCGGTAGCGCTTGGCCGCGAGGAGGACGCCGGCGGCGCCGGGCACCGCGCGCTCGATCAGGTGGACGTCGGCCTCCTTGCCGGTCTTGACGACACCGAGTTCGGTGTCGAACGCGCCCGACGCGGTGACGACCCATGCCGGGTGCGGCAACGGGCCGCGCTGAGTGGGTGGGGAGGCCGGCCACGTGGACCAGCGCTGATCGGGACCGGGCTCGAGCTCCGGCGAGAGAACGGATGCGGACGCGTCGAGGCGTTCGGATGACATCGGCAGGACACTCCAGGAAGGGAGGCCGCCGATCTCAGTGCGTGCGGGCGACCTCGGAGGAAAGCGAAGGGACGTGGGACATGACGAAGACGGTCATGGTTCTCCTCCTTTCCGGTCGAGGTGCGGTGGCACCGATCCGGCACCACTGTAACGGACCGCGGGATGCAGCATCCAGCCCTCCGTCCCGCAGGCGCGGCGAAGCGGCGACGGGCACGGGTTCCGTCGCCGCTTCGTCAGCTGCCGATCGGTCCCGCCTGCGGCGGCGGGACCGGTCTCTGCGGCGGGCTTCACCTCCCGGTCATGGCAGTGGTGGGACCGTCCCTCCGTTCGTGATCGTCAGCGACGACGTCTCGTGGCAACTCGGGAGGATGTCGTCCTGCGCCGGGTTGGTGCTGTCGTAGCTGACCTTCCAGGAGAAGGGACCGCCGGTGGTGACGGCGACGGTGGTGTTGTTGGTCCCGACCGTCTGCGGCGACGCACCCGAGACACCCTGGTTCACTGCCGGGAACACCGGGGTCCCCGTGCAGTCGATCGACGGATAGAGCGTGAACGTCACCGTGCCGGCGAGCGGACCACCGGCCGAAGCCGTGATCGTCGCCGAGTCGTTCGGATACCACCGCTGCGCGGTCGACATCCGCGCCTGCACCGTGCTGACGACCACGTCCTCGTTGCCGTCGGTGCAGGTGGCGTTGTGGGTCTTGCCGAGGGTGTTCGGCGAGCTGCCGCTGTACGTCGCGACCCAGTGGTACGTGCCCGCGGCGGTCGGCGTGACCGTCGGAGACTCGTACGCGCCGTTGCCGCTCACGTTCACTGCGCTCGTCGTCTGCACAAGCGGGCCGCAGCCCGTGGTGCTCGGTCCGTACAGGGAGAGCGTGATCGTGCCACCCGCGGGCGCACCCGGCGCCGGCTGGGCCCCGGTGCGGATCACCGGGTTGAGCGGCTGGGCGGTCGTCCCGCCGAGTGTCGCCGTGTCCTTGACCGTGCCGCCGAGCACGACGCCCGCGCTGGCCTGGGTCGTGAGCGTCGGCTCAACCGGATTGACGGTGAAGCACTCGGTCACCCGTGAATCACTCGAACCCGTGACTCCACTGCCTTCGACCGGCGTGTACTCCGCCCTCCAGCAGTAGCGACCGGCGGCCGTCACCCACGCGGTCGGCGATTCGACCGTCGCCGGATAGGTCGCGCCGGTGACGTTCGTCGATCCGACGTCGGTCCCACCCTCCGTGCACAGTCCGGGCGCATCCACCTTGCAGAGGTGGAACTGCACCGAGCCGCCCACGGCGGTCGTCCCCCCGGTGATGTCCACGACAGCGGCGTCCTTGACTCCCACGACGCCGGTGCCGATCGAGATCCCCGAACCCGGGATGGTTGCGCCGGCGGCGGTCTTCGGCGTGGTTTCGGTCGTCGATTCACAGCTGCCGAACTCGGGCGCCGGTGCCAGGATGGTGTCCTTGTAGTCGGCCGTGTCGGAGTTGCCCGTCACCGTGCTCGGGATCACGTTCGCGATCGTGAGGCACTGCTGCACCCCTCCGAACACGGTGTCAGTCAGGTTGATGGCCGCTTCGCCCTTGAACCTGTCCGGGCTGTACGCGGCCTGCGACACCGTCGCGTTGAGCGGGATCGCGGCTCCGAGCGTCAGATTCGGCGCCGTTCCGCTCCAGATACGCAGCGACAGCGCGGTGCTGCCGCCTTGCTGGTCCCAGAGGATCATGAAGTCACCGGGCACGACCGGCGGGCCCGCAGATCCGCCCTGACGATTCGCCCACGGATTGCAGTTCGCGATCAGCTGAGGGTCGGTCGCGGTCTCGTAGGCGCATCCCGCCGGCGGGTCGTTCTGCATGAACTCGAAGGCGATGAACCCGCTGCCGTTGGCCGAATCGCGCTCCCACGCGAAGTAGAGCCAGTCGTCGCCCGCCGCGTCCTTCTCGGCGTCGACCCACGCGCGACGCAGATCGACCTGGGCGTTCGGGTTGGTGAGATCGAGCGTCGGCAGTGCGTCGTTGTGGATGACGGCGATCTTCGTCGAGCTGGAGTTGAGTGGGCCGAGCTCCTTGATGTTGCCGAACTCATCCTCGATCGACTCCATCGCCGGATCCGTGACATCGGGCACGACGACCCCGTCGATCACCCACGGGCCGTCCGCCGCGGTGGCTGCGGACGCTCCCCCCAGAACGAGGGCTGCCACCAGACAGCCCGTGACTCCCGCGGCGAGCGAGCGCCGCGGTTTCCCCTGAGACATGGTCCTCCCCTTTCCCCAGGCCATTACTGGCCCTAGGCTATGAACCGCGTGGGGACGCGACCATCGGGTGAAATGCGGATGGGGATTCCGGGGAACTCCCTAGGTCGTCCGTCCCAGCGGGAGGCGCGCGGTTCGGGGAGGAATCGTGAGCACGGAAGAGACATATGCCCTGGTGGTCGCCGGTGACCACGTGAGGGCCGAGTACGTGACACTGCTGGGGCGACTGGGGTTGCGCTCGATGGCATTCGCGAGAGCGACGGATGCTGCCGCCGCACTGAACGGCGTGCCGCCCGATGTCGCCATCCTCGAGGTGGAGGACGGCGGGTGCGGCTTCCTGAGAGAACTCCGAGATCGCTACGGCGCCGACATGCCCGCGGTGCTCGTGTCGGCGGACCGGACGACGCCCGCCGATGTCGTCGCGGGGCTGCTCGTCGGCGCCGACGATTACGCGGCGGAGTCCATGGACACCGAGGAGTTCCTCGCGCGGGTGCGAAGGCTCATCGAGCGGACGCGGCCTTCACGCAGTGCCACGGTCGACCTCCGGCGCCTCTCGTCTCTCACTCCGCGCGAGCGCCAGGTGCTCGCCCTCACCACGGAGGGGATGACGCAGAAGCAGGTGGCGACCGCGATGGGCATCAGCATCAAGACCGTCGGCGCCCACATGCAGAACCTGCTCGGCAAGCTCGGCGTGCACTCGCGCATGGAGGCGGTCGCGCTCGCAGCCCGCGCCGCGGCCACTGACGCGTAACCGCAGTCCGCGGCCGCGCCGGGAGTCACCGCAGTGCGGTGCGACTCGTCGCCGTGGCCTCGAGGGCGACGCCGTCGGGCACGAACACAGTGACGATGGGCGGATGCCACTGCCCGGCGACGGTCACCCGCGCCGAGACCCCATCGGGGGTCGTGGCGGAGACGAGACGGGCGTCGGGACCGAGGGCCGCCATCATCGCCTCCGCTTCGCGCCGCACGCCGGAGTCGGTCAGAGTGGCGACGGGCTCGCCGCCGACCACGTCGAGGTCGAAGCCGTCCGCCGCAGCGAGGGCCGCGGCATCCGCCACCGCATCGAGCTGCTTCTGCGCGAGGTAGAGGCTCGTCGCGGCCGTGCACACGAGGATCACCGCGATCGCGAGCACCGCGTAGCCGAGGGTGAGGATGAGCACGCTGCCGGTGTCGTCGGGGTCGCCGCCGGTGCGCGCGGCGACGACGCGGCGCAACCGCGCGATCACCGCTCGCTCCAGAACCGTGAGACCTTGTGCGCGGACGTCGACTCGATGGGAATCGCGGCGATGCGGTCGAGATCGAGCACAGGGGGCACGAGCGGCAGCGTGACCGCCGTGCGAACACGGACATGGAGCGTCGCGCCGGCACGTGGGCACGCGGCGCCGGAGGGCGTGCAGTCGATCGACAGGTCGACGTCGTCGAGGCCGTACTCGTCCGAGACCGCCGCGAGCACAGCGTCAGCCCGGGTGCGCGCGTCGTCGACGTCACTCGCCGTCGACACAGCGCGCGCGATATGTCGTGCCGCGGCTTCCGCACCAAGGCTCTGACCCTGGATGAGGCCGAGCGCGACGACCAGGTAGACGAGCGGCACCAGAAGGAGGAGGCCGACGAGGATGAACTCGAGTGCCGCCGAGCCGGTGTCGCCGAGCGGGTCCGCCGTGGCGGCGTCAGTCGAAGGATTCGACGGGCGCATGCGCCGTCACCTCCAACCCGCGCGGCGCACCGAGCAGGCCGACGAGCGGCAGGGTCGACTCGACGCGGACCTCGACGGTCTGCTGGCCGAGCGACGCGGTCTCCCGCACCGTGACGTCGGCGGCGTACTCGGCCCCGATCGTGCGCCCGACGATGTCGCGCGTGCGCTGGGCGCCGTCGGCGAGCGTGGTGTCGGCGAGCGCCGCGTGATACGCACCCTCGACGGCCGCGTCGTGGAGGACGTTGCGGACGTACACCGCGAGACCGAACTGCAGCACGCCGAGGGTGAGGACGGTGAGCAGCGTGCCCACGAGGACGAACTCGACCGGGCTGGCGCCAACGTCGTCACTGAGGTCCGCGGCGAGCCGGGCGCGCGCACCCGACACGACGCGGGCCCAGGCGACGCGCATGACGTCAGAGCCCGGATACGCGGCTGATCGCCTGCTCGAAGAGCCCGGCGAGGGCGGGCCCGGCCAGCGCCCAGATCAGCACGACGAGTCCTGCGGTCATGAGCGTGATCAGCACCCATCCGGGCACGTCGCCCCGCTCGTCGTCGGCGAGGTCGCGCACCGCCGTGTGAACGCGAGCGGTGAGGCGCAGCATCCGTGCTTTCATCATTTCTCCTTACGGCCGTCAGCCGAGTCCGAGTCGAAGCATGAAGATCCCCGGGAACACCGCGAACAGCACGCTGAGCGGCAGGATCAGGAAGACCAGAGGGAAGAGCATGTAGATCTCCTTCCGGCCGGCACGCTCGATGAGCGTGCGCTTGGCGTCTTCGCGGGCGTCGATCGCCTGCGCCTGCAGCACGTGCGCGAGTGGGGCACCGCGCTCGATCGCCGCCACGAGCTGGTCGATCGCGCGGGTGAGAGCCGGGATCTCGAGACCCGCGGCCAGGCGTGTGAGCGACTCCGACAGCGGGGACCCGGTGCCGACGGCGACCACGACGCCCCGCAGCTCCGCCGTGAGCTCTCCCGCACCGACGTCGCTGACGCGACGCAGCGAATCCAGGATTCCTTCGCCCGCCGACAGGCACAGCGCCAGGAACTCGAGCACCGTGGGCAGCTCGTCCTCGATGCGCGCGGCCCGCGCCCGCGCGGCGCGCGTGAGCCATACGTCGTAGGCGAGCGCCGCCGCGACCGCGGCGACCGGCGGCAGCAGTCCGAGCACGGGCGATCCTCGGCCCGCGAGCACCAGGACGACGACCACGCCGCCGCCGACGGCGAGTCCCGCGATCCCCCACGCGAGCTGCCGCCCGCGGAACCTCGCGGCGTCGATCGTCCAGGCCGCCCGGTGCAGCCGCCGGCTGAGCAGCGCATCGCCGCCGGCGAGCCGCGAGAGGCGCCGCTGGGCGAACCCCGACCACCCGAACGCCGAGCCTCCGCCTGCCGGCGAGGCGATCTCGAGGCCGCGAGCGTCCGTCACATCGCGGATGTAGGGGGCGATCCGCCTCGCCAGGCTCGGTGCACCCCACCGGGGCGCCAGCGAGATCAGCAGGCACACGCCCACACCGAGCGCCGTTCCCAAGACCACGGCATACGCGACATCACCCATCGCGAAACCGATCATCCGAACCACCGCCGCGGTTCCGGGAGACGGCCGAGCCGGATCATGAGCCGGTACGCGACGAGCGAGACGGCGGCTCCGACGAGGATGAGCGCGATGCCGCCGGGGCTGCCGTACGCGCTGGCTCCCTCCGGACGCATGGCGAGCATCGCGAGGATCACCCAGGGCGCGATGACGCCGAGCACCGCCGCCCCACGGATCCACGACTGACGCGATTCGACCTCGGCCCGCAGCGCGGCGTCTGCGCGCACGGACGCGGCGAGAGCGCGCAGCACCGTCGTCAGCTCGGTGCCTCCGACCTGCCGCGCCATCCGTAGCGTCTCGACAATGCGGTCGGCGACCGGATCGGCCAGGTTCGTCTTGAGGCGCTGGATGCTCGAGTCGAAGTGCCCCGACGCCGCGATGTCGCGGGCGAACACTGCGAACGAGGGCCGCAGCTCCGCCGGCGCCGAGTCGGCGAGGCCGGCGACGGCGTCGGGCAGCGACATCCCGGCCCGCACCGACGCGATGAGCAGGTCGCAGACGTCGGGCCAGAGTCCGCGCCGGGTGCGCAGCAGCTTCGAGCGGCGCGCCCTGAGCCAGGCGAACGGCGCCAGCGCCGCGGCGGTCGCTGCGACAAGGGTGAGCGCCGCGACGGGTGCGATGAGCCACGCGACGGCAGCGGCTACCGCGGCGCACACTGCGGCGACCACGACGACCGACACGACCGACACACGCGCCACCCCCGCATCCTCGAGGAGTCGCGCGATCCGCCCGCGCCGAGCCGTGCCGGAGTGGGCGGATCGCGCCCCCGCCGGCCACAGCCACGGCGACAGCGTCAACAGGAGACCTGCGGCGAGCACCGCGCCCCACACGAACGTCATGCCCCCGCCGCCCGGTAGAGGGTGTGCGCCGTGATCACGCCGCCCGAGACTCCGGTCGGCTCGACGATCTCGACGACGCGCCGAGCACCGCTCGCGTCGCGCTCGCAATGCGCGACGAGATGGACGGATGCCGCCACCGCGGGCTGCACGAAGCTCGAGTCGATGTTGCGCCCGGCCAGCAGCGGCAGCGCGGCGAGCTTGCGGAGCGCCTCGCGGGCCGAGTTGGCGTGGATCGTTGCGGCCCCGGGCACGCCGGTGTTCAGGGCGAGCAGCAGGTCGAGCGCCTCCGCGTCGCGCACCTCGCCGACGACCAGGCGATCGGGGCGCATGCGCAGCGCCTCCTTCACGAGGCGACGCAGCGTCACCTCGCCCGTTCCTTCGAGGCTCGGCTGACGCCCCTGGAGGGCGACGAGATCGGGAGCCGCGACGGCGAGTTCGAACGTCTCCTCGACCGTCACGATCCGGTGCTCCGGCGGGCACGCCGCGACGAGTGCGCCCAGCAAGGTGGTCTTGCCCGCGTGCGTCGCCCCGGAGACCAGCACCGACTGCCCGGCGACCATCGCGTCGCGCAGCATCGTGGCGGCCTCCGGTGCGAGCGCGCCCGCGGCGACGAGCCGCCCGAGGTCCCGGTACGCCGGCAGGAACTTGCGGATGTTCACCGCCCAGTGGCGGCGCGTGATGTCGGGGATGACGACGTGAAGCCGGGAGCCGTCGGGCAGCGACGCGTCCACGAACGGCTGACTGAGGTCGACCCGACGGCCGCTGGACTGCAGCATCCGCTCCACCAGATCGCGCACCGCAGTGTCGGTGAGCATGAGCGGCGTCCGCTCGGGAACGCCGCCGCGGGCCACGAAGATGCGGTCGGGGGCATTGATCCAGACTTCCTCGACCGTCGGATCATCGAGGTAGCCCTGCAGCGGTCCGAAGCCGGTCACCGCGGCGAGCACCTCACGCACGCACGCGGTCTCGTCGTCGACGGGCGCGAGGCCGCGCGCCAGCGCGAAGTCGTTGTGGCGGCGCACCTCGGCACGGGCGATCTGCGCCGCGAACTCGGGATCGCGGGTCGGATCCGAACGCTCGGCGCGCAGCCGCTCCCGTACGCGCTCGGCCACCACGGTCGGGACAGGTGCGGCGGGAGAGGTCACACGAGCATCCTCGCAATTGTGCGCCGAGCCAGCCGAAAGTTATCCACAGCAGGCGTGCGCCGCCACCGTTCTCCGTGGCCACCCCGCGTCGGACGGCGCGGCCCGGCGAACTGCCGACCCCTTGCGGAGGCCACGATTCGGGTGTACTGATTCGGCAGACGAAGAAGTCTGGTGGCACGCATGGGGATGAGACCCGAATCGACTCGGCGCCTGCTGACCGCATCGGCGGCTGCGCTCGCGGTCGTCGCGGGGAGCCTGCTCGGGGCTCCCGCGGCGACGGCGGTCGATGAGACGTTCACGATCGTCGTGCTGCCCGACACGCAGGGCTACACGGCGTCGTCGACCTATGAGGCGACCATGGGCGCGCAGACCCAGTGGATCGTCGACTCCCGCACCTCGCTGAACACGAAGTTCGTCATCCAGGTCGGCGACCTCGTCGAGTCGTGGCCCAACGTGGTTCACTGGGCGCGCGCGAGCCGGTACATGAAGACCCTCGACGACGCCGGCGTCCCGAACTCCGTGCTGCCCGGCAACCACGACCTGGACATCACGACGGGTCAGTCCAGCACGTTCGACACCTACTTCCCGCCGTCGAGGTACGCCGGCGCGTCCTGGAACTCGCCGACGGTCTCGTACGGCGGCTACCTCGGACAGAATCTGTTCGGACCGGATGAGATCGACCGCAGGAACAAGGACAACTTCAGCCTGCTCACCGTCGGCGGCGTCGACCTGCTGATCCTGAACCTCGAGTTCGAGTCGCCGGGCTACTCGATGCGCTGGGCGCAGAAGGTGCTCGACGCCTACCCGGATCGCAAGGTGATCCTCGCGACGCACGGCTTCATCAACACCGGCGGGACCCGTGCCACCCACGTCATCCGCACCGACGTCACGCCCACCTCGGCGGTCACGCTGTGGAACGAGTTCGTCACGAAGAACTGCTCGATCTTCATGGTCGTCAACGGGCACTGGCACGACGGCGACATCGGCGAGGCCCGGCGCGTCGACGCCAACGACTGCGGTCGTCCGGTCCATCAGATCCTGTCGAACTACCAGAGCCGGGCGAACGGCGGGAACGGCTGGCTGAGGTACTACACATTCGACCCCGCCGCGGGCACCGTCGACGCCTACACCTACTCCCCGACGCTCGCTCAGTACGAGACGGATGCCGGCAGCCGCTTCACGCTTCCCGTCGACCTCACCGCCGGGCGGGACGAGGTGCTCGTCAACGGAGGCTCGACGTGGAAGTGGCGCAACTCCGTCGACAGCTGGCCGAGCGGGTGGAATACGGTCGGGTTCGACGACGCCGCGTGGCCGGCAGGGCGTGCGCCGCTGGGGTGGGGAGCGGGCGTGACCACGAACATCGACCTGGGTCCGCCGACGACCCTGCGGGCGCGCTCGATGATCTTCCGTCAGACGGTCCAGCTCGCCGATGTGGACGAGCTGGCGCAGGTGCAGATCACGACACGCGCGGACGACGGCGTCGCCGTGTGGGTGAACGGCACGCTCGTGGGTACGGCATCGCTGCAGTCGACCAACCCGACGAGTTCGACGTACGCCAGCGGGGTGCGGAGCACGAGCGCGGCGACCGCGTCACCGACGGTGTTCACGGTGCCGCCTTCTCTGCTGCGCGAGGGTGCCAACACGATCGCGGCATCCGCTCACGTCAACTACCGCGGCACGGCCGACAGCAGCTTCGACCTCGTCATGACCGCGCGCCGCACCGGATCCGAGCCCGTCGACCCGCCTGCCGCTCCCACCGTCTCGGCCGCGCCCCTCTCCCCCACCTCCGCACGCGTCGACTGGTCGGCCGGCGGGGGAGGCACGACGACGGGCGTCGAGATCTCGCGGGACGGCGGCGCGGCTGTCACGGCGTCGGGTGCCTCGGGGTCGTATGTGGACACCGGTCTGGCCCCCGGCGCATCCGTGGCGTACAGCGTCGTCGCCGTCGGGCCGGGGGGCCGGTCGACCGCGGCCGCTGCCACGGTGCAGCTTCCCTCGGCACCCCCTGCACCCGGCGCGCCCGTCGTCACCGCGACCGCGACCGGTCCGCGGTCCGTCGTCGTCTCATGGTCGCCCGGCCCGGGAGGCGACGTCGCGGGAGTCGAGGTCACCCGCACCGGCGGCCCGACCCTGCAGGGGACCGGAGCCTCGGGCAGTGTGACCGACACCACGGCGCCGGCCGGGTCCTCGCTGACGTATTCGGTGACAGCGATCGGCCCCGACGGGTCCCGCTCGCCTGCTGCGACCGCCACCGTGACCACTCCGCCGGCGCCGGAGCCGGTGCCTGTCACCCTCGTCGCGGCGAACGCGTCGTGGCGGTTCCGGTACCAGACCGGGGCCTGGCCGACTGGGTGGACCTCGACCACGTTCGATGCGGCATCGTGGGGTCAGGGCGCCGCCCCGCTGGGGTTCGGCGCCGGCGTGACGACCGTCGTCGACGTGCCCCCGCCGACCACCCAGCGCCCACTGAGCATGATCTTCCGCACCGGCTTCACGGTCGCCGACCCGGCGACGCACTCGGCGATCACGCTCACGGTGCGTGGCGACGACGGAGTCGTCGTCTACGTGAACGGAACCGAGGTCGGGCGTCTGCGCATGCCGACAGGAGCCGTTTCGGCGACGACGTATGCGACGGCCGCGCCGAGCCTGACCACCGCGATATCCAGCCCGCTGGTGATCCAGGTGCCCGCCTCGCTGCTGCGAGCCGGTGACAACGTCATCTCGGCGTCCACGCACCTGAACTACCGCAGCACGCCGGGAGTCTCATTCGTGGCGACACTGGAGGCGATGCGCCAGCCGTGACCGTCCGGCCCCTCTCGCGGCGATCCGGCACCGCATCGCGCCGACGCGAGGGATGCGAACGAGCCGTGCTCGCGGCAGGATGGGATCCGGCGACGAAAGGACGACGATGACCCCCACGACGAAGACGGAGATGACCCCCGCGGCGAAGGCGGGCCTCGGCGTGCTCGGCATCGTGCAGGTCGCGTTCGCATTCCTCGCGTTCTGGGACCTCGCCCACCGCGACGCCGACGAGGTCCGCGGCCCCAAGGTCGCGTGGATCCCCGCGATCCTCGTGAACTGGATCGGTCCGGCGAGCTACTTCCTGTTCGGGATCCGCCGGTAGGTCTGAGCGCCGCTCCGGGGGTCAGCCCCACAGCCGACCCCCAGTCGCCTCAGTAGACTGAGAGCCACTCGCGGGAGTGGTGAAATTGGCAGACACGCAGGATTTAGGTTCCTGTGCCTCCGGGCGTGTGGGTTCAAGTCCCACCTTCCGCACGCGAGTTCTCGCATCCTCCGCCGACTGACGACGGGAAGACCAACGTGCACGCAGTTCCCACAGCCCTGATCCCCTGGCTGGATCCGGCCGCCATCATCGAATGGGCGGGCCCGTGGGCGCTCGTCGTCGTGTGCTTCATCGTGTTCGCCGAGACGGGCCTGCTCGTCGGCTTCCTGCTGCCGGGCGACACGCTCCTGGTCATCTCCGGCCTGCTGACGCACACCAGCAACATCTTCGGCGTCAACATCTGGGCGGTCTCGCTGCTGATCGGGCTCGCCGCCTTCGTCGGCGGTGAGGTCGGCTACTACATCGGCCACAAGGGCGGGCCCGCGGTCTTCGAGCGGAAGGAATCGGGCCTGTTCAGCGTCAAGAACGTCGAACGCACGAACGCGTTCTTCGAGCGCTTCGGCGGGCTCACCATCATCCTCGCCCGCTTCGTGCCGATCGTCCGCACGTTCGCACCGGTCGCCGCAGGCATCGGCCACATGAACAAGTGGAAGTACACCCTCTACAACTTCATCGGCGCCGTGCTGTGGGGCTTCGGGCTGACGATGTTCGGGTATCTGCTGGGCTTCATCCCGCCTGTCGCCGAGTTCGTCGAGAACTACATCGACCTCATCCTGCTGGTCGCCGTCGGCGGCACCGCGCTCGTCACGCTGTGGCACTATCTCCGCGAGCGCAGCAAGGCGAAGAAGGCCGCTGCGGCCGGCGAGGACGTCGTCACCGACCATGCCGAGGCCGAGGCGCTCGTGCTCGACCCCGAGGTGTTCGAGCGTGGCCCCGAGCACGGCGAGGCCCCCAAGGCGTGAGCCGCGGGGCGATCAGCCCCTCAGGACGCCTTCTTCTTCTTCGCGGCGGGCTTCTTGGCGGATGCCTTGGCCTCGGTCTTCGCCGGGGCGGCGGCATCCGTCTTCCCTGAGGCCGCCTTCGTGCCGCCTTCGCGGGCCGCGCGCGACTTCTCGACGCTCGCGCGCAGCGCCGCCATGAGGTCGATGACCTCGCCGCCCGCCTCTTCCTCCTCCTGCTCGCCGAAGGTCTCGGAGGTGTCGAGCGCGTCGCCCTTCTCGAGCTTCGCCTCGATGAGGGTGCGCAGCTCCTCCTGGTACTCGTCCTTGAACTCCTCGGGATCGAAGTCGCTCGAGAAGCTCTCGACGAGCGACGCCGACAGCTCGAGCTCCTTCGCCGAGATGCGCACCGACTCGTCCAGCGAAGGGAACGCGGCTTCGCGCACCTCGTCGGACCACAGCAGGGTCTGCAGGACGAGCACGTCGTCGCGCACGCGCAGTGCCGCCAGGCGGGTCTTCTGCCGCAGCGAGAACCGTACGATCGCCGTGCGATCGGTCTGCTCCAGGGTCTTGCGCAGCAGCACGTAGGCCTTGGGAGACGCAGAATCGGGTTCGAGATAGTACGCGCGATCCAGCGTCAGGAGATCGATCTGCTCGCTCGGCACGAACTCCACGACGTCGATCTCTCGGCTGCGCTCCGCCGGGAGCGACTCGAGGTCCTCTTTGGTCAGGACCACAGTCTTCTCGCCGTCGTCGTACGCCTTGTCGATGTCGGAGTACGGCACGACCTCGCCGTCGATCTCGCAGATCCGCTGATAGCGGATGCGCCCGCCGTCCTTGTTGTGCACCTGGTGCAGCGAGACGTCGTGGTCTTCCGTCGCCGAGTACACCTTCACCGGCACGTTGACGAGTCCGAACGTCAGTGCACCCTTCCAGATCGCTCTCACCCCACCAGTGAACACCAGGGCGCCGACACGCGGCCACCCCTTGCGCGACGCGTCGCCGATACTCTGAGCCCATGGCGGGCGACGAGCAGCTGGTGCGCATCGGCGGGCGCCGCCTGCGCATCACGAACCTCGAGAAGGTGCTCTACCCCGAGACCGGCACCACCAAGGGCGAGGTCATCGACTATTACTCGCGCATCGCCGAGGTGCTGATCCCCCATGTGGTCGGACGCCCGGTCACCCGCAAGCGGTGGCCCGACGGCGTCGGCACCGAGGACGACCCCGGCATGGTCTTCTTCGCGAAGGACCTCGAACGGGGTGCGCCCTCCTGGGTGAGACGGATGCCGATCCCCCACTCCACCGGGACGAAGGAGTATCCCCTGGTCGGCGACGTGCCCACGCTCGTCTACCTCGCGCAGGTCGCGAGCCTCGAGCTGCATGTTCCCCAGTGGCGCTTCGACTCCCGGGGGGATCGGGGTCCCGCCGACCGGCTCGTGCTCGACCTCGACCCCGGTCCGGGTGCGGGCCTCGCCGAGTGCGCCGTCGTGGCGGGCTGGGCGCGCGAGATCCTGCTCGACATGGGTCTCGAGCCCTTCCCCGTCACGAGCGGAAGCAAAGGCATCCACCTCTACTCGGCGCTGCCGCCCGGCCAATCCACCGAGCAGGCGTCGGCACTCGCGAACGAGCTCGCCCGGGCGATCGAGGCCGACCACAGGGACCTCGTCGTCAGCAGCATGAAGAAGGCCGAGCGGCACGGCAAGGTCCTCATCGACTGGAGTCAGAACAACGGATCGAAGACCACCATCGCCCCCTACTCGCTGCGTGGCCGCACGCATCCGACGGTCGCCGCACCGCGCACGTGGGACGAGCTCGACGATCCGGAGCTGCGCCATCTCGAGTTCACCGAGGTGCTCGACCGCGTCGAGGCCCTCGGCGACCCGATGTCGGCGCTCGGCTTCCACGCCGGCGGTCGTGACGCCGCGTCCGGCCCGCTGTCGGCCTACATCTCCAAGCGCAGCGCCGAGCGCACCCCCGAGCCGGTGCCGGAGAACCCGCTCGGCGCCACACCCCACGGGGAGCTGCCCAGGTTCGTCATCCAGGAGCACCACGCGACAGCCCTGCACTGGGACTTCCGCCTCGAGCACGACGGCGTCCTGGTGAGCTGGGCGGTGCCCCGCGGGGTGCCCCACTCCTACAAGCGCAACAACCTCGCCATCATGACCGAGGACCACCCGATGGAGTACGCCACCTTCGAGGGCACGATCCCCGCCGGCGAGTACGGCGGCGGCACGGTGACCATCTGGGACGACGGCCGCTACGAGCTGGAGAAGTGGCGCGACGACGAGGTCATCGCAACCCTCGAGGGACGCCCCGGCGGACCGCTCGGCCGCGTGCGCCTCGCGCTCATCCGCACCGCGGGCGAGGGCGAGAAGTCCAGCTGGCTGCTGCATCGCATGAAGACGGATGCTGCAGGCCGGCCGCAGCCCGACGGCTCCGTCGTCGAGCCCAGCCCGCAGGCAGACGCCCCGTCCCGCGGCTCACGTCGGGTCGGCTCGGCGAGATCAGGAGATCGGGCCTACGCAGGAAGATCCGCCGGAGATCGTCCTGTCTCCGCCAGTTCTCCTGATCCCGCAACGGAGAGGAAGGACCCCGGCGGTGCGCGCACCGTGACAGCGGACGCATCCGATCTGCGTGCGATGCTCTCGACGAGCGCGACGCCGGCCCGGGCGCGCCTCGCCGCGGTCACCTGGGCCGATCGTGAGGGTGGAACCGCCTGGGTGGAGATGAAATGGGACGGCATCCGCGCGATCGGAGCGTGGAACGGCGAACGCCTGCGTCTGTTCGCACGCAGCGGCAACGAGGTCACCCACCGCTACCCCGAGCTGACCGCGGTCGACGCCGGCTTCGGCGACGAGCCGTGCGTCGTCGACGGCGAGCTCGTCGCCCTCGAGCCCGACGGGCGGCCGAGCTTCCCGCTCCTGCAGACCCGCATGAACCTCGAGCACGCCGGCGACATCGCCCGCGTGGCGCGGAGGACGCCCGTGCGCTACTACCTGTTCGACATCCTCGCGCACGACGGCGACGACCTCGCCGGCCTGCCCCTGCGCGAACGCCGCGACGTGCTGGAGGCGGTGGCCGCAGCATCCGTCGATTCGATCACCGTCCCGCCCGTCTTCGACGATGTCGATGCGGCGCTCGACACGAGTGCTCGACTGCGCCTGGAGGGCATCGTCGTCAAGGATCCGGCCTCGCGCTATGTGCGCGGGGTGCGGTCCGAGTCGTGGCTCAAGGTCAAGATCACGCAGACGCAGGAGGTCGTGATCGCCGGCATCCGTCCCGGCAAGGGCGGGCGCAGCGGCACGTTCGGGTCGCTGTTGCTCGGCATTCCCGGCGCCGGCGGCCTGCAGTACGCGGGCCGCGTGGGCAGCGGGTTCAGCGACTCGACGCTGGCGATGCTCCTGAAGAAGCTGACGCCGCTGCGCACCGACGAGAATCCGCTGGTGGGCGTGCCGGCGCTCGACGCGCGCGACGCGCTGTGGGTGAAGCCCGAACTGGTCGCGGAGGTCGAGTACGGCGAGTTCACCCCCGGCGGCATCCTGCGCCACCCCCGCTGGCGAGGGCTGCGTCCCGACAAGTCCCCCGCAGAGGTGCGGCGCGAAGACTGACGCCGCGCTAGGCGTGGGCCTCGTGCTCGACGTGTCCGGCGGGCTCGAGCTGGAACGTCGAGTGCTCCACGTCGAAGTGCTCGGACAGGCAGGTCTGCAGGCCGCTCAGGATGCCGGCGGCCCGCCCGTCGGTGAGAGCGGCGTCGTCGACGACGACGTGCGCGGTGAACACCGGCGCCCCGCGCGTGAGCTGCCACACGTGCACGTCGTGAACGTCGACGACTCCCGGCGTGGCAAGGATGTGCTCGCGGATCTCGTGGACGTGCGTGCCCTGGGGCGCCGACTCCGCGAGCACCGACACGACCTCGCGCAGCAGGCCGATCGCCCGCGGGATGATCATCGCGGCGATGAACAGCGACGCGATGGCGTCGGCCTGGTACCAGCCGGTGGTGACGATGACGATCGCGGCGATGATCACTGCCGCCGAGCCGATGAGGTCGCCGAGCACCTCGAGGTAGGCGCCGCGGACGTTGATGCTGTGCCGCTGCGCGGAGCTGAGCAGCCACATCGCCACGCCGTTGGCCACGAGTCCGACGATGGCGACCACGAGCATGAGCGAGCCCGCGACCTCGGTCTCACCGGGCCTCAGCAGTCGCGAGATGCCCTCGAACGCGACCCATGCCGAGAGCACGATCAGGATGACCCCGTTGATCAGGGCGCCGAACACCTCGGCACGCTGGTAGCCGAAGGTACGGCGATCGTTGGCAGGCCGGGCCGCGACGGTGCTCGCGATGAGGGCGATCACCAGGGCCGCGGCATCCGTGAACATGTGCGCCGCGTCGGCGAGCAGCGCGAGCGATCCCGACAGCGCCGCCCCGACCACCTGGACCACCATGACGGTGGCGGTGATCCCGAGCGAGATCGCGAGGAGGCGGCGGTTGCCGGCCCCTCGGATTCCGGACGGCGCGTGGTCGTGCATGACCTCAGGTTAAGCCCCGCCCCACGCCGGAGAGCGCTGTGCCGCGTTGTCGGGAATGAGTGTGATTCTCACTCGCAGCGCGGCCCCGCGGACGTCAGAGCTCCGCGAGCAGCTCCGCCAGCGCGACGAAGGCGCGCGAGCGATGGGATGCCGCGTTCTTCTCGTCAGCCGTCCACTCGCCGACCGTCCGCTCGGCGCCGGGCTCCTGACCGTCCGGGACGAAGATCGGGTCGTAGCCGAAGCCGCCCTCCCCCGCCGGCGCGGGCGCAAGGCGCCCTGGCCACACCCCTTCGACGACGCTCTCGCGCGAGGCGTCGCCCGGCACCACGAGCGCGATCGTCGAGACGAACTGCGCCGTGCGGTGCGGGTCGCCGATATCGGAGAGCTGGTCGAGCAGCAGGTTCAGGTTCGCCGAGGCATCCTTCGCGTGACCGGCCCAGTACGCCGAGAACACGCCCGGGGAACCGCCCAGCACGTCGACGCAGATGCCCGAGTCGTCGGCGAGCGCCGGCATGCCCGTGTGCTCCGCCGCCGCTCGCGCCTTGATGAGCGCGTTCTCGGCGAAGGTGATCCCGTCCTCGACCGGCTCAGGGCCGTCGTAGGCGACCACGATCAGATCCGGCCGCGTCGCGGCCACGATCGCCTGGAACTCCTCGACCTTGTGGCGGTTGTGCGTCGCGAGCACGATCTGCGCCGGCGTCTGGCCTGCAGCCGCAGACTCCGCCTCGACCGCGGCGACGACGTCGGCCATGTCCTCGGGGTGCGCGGTCACGCGGCATCCTCCGCGGCGAGGGCGGCGGCCTGGAAGTCCCGCAGGTCGGCGCAGCCGTTCACCCCGAGCTCGAGCAGTGCGTCGAGCTCGCGCTTGTCGAACGGCGCACCCTCGGCGGTGCCCTGCACCTCGACGAACAGGCCGCGGCCGGTCACGACGACGTTCATGTCGGTCTCGGCGCGCACGTCCTCGACATAGGCGAGGTCGAGCATGGGCGCGCCGTCGATGATGCCCACCGACACCGCCGAGACCGAGTCGAAGAGCACCTGTGCCTTCTGGCCGATGAACTTCCTGCCACGCCCCCACTCGATCGCGTCCGCGAGCGCGACGTAGGCGCCGGTGATGGCGGCCGTGCGCGTGCCGCCGTCGGCCTGCAGCACGTCGCAGTCGATGACGATGGTGTTCTCCCCGAGCGCCTTGGTGTCGACGACGGCGCGGAGGGCCCGGCCGATGAGGCGCGAGATCTCATGCGTGCGCCCGCCGACCTTGCCCTTGACGCTCTCGCGGTCGTTGCGCTCGTTCGTCGCGCGCGGCAGCATCGCGTACTCGGCGGTGATCCAGCCCTTGCCCTTGCCCGTCAGCCAGCGCGGCACGCCGTTCGTGAACGACGCCGTGCAGAGCACCTTGGTGTTCCCGAACGAGATGAGGGCGGATCCCTCGGCCTGGCTCGACCAGCCGCGCTCGATGGTGACGGGACGCAGCTGGTCGACGGAGCGGCCGTCGGCACGGGTGATGTCGGTCATGCGGTTCTCCTCCAGGAGGGACGGATGCCTCAGCCGAGGCGCCGGGCAGGGTTCGAGGCGTGGGGGATGTCGATGGCGCCGGTCTGCACGAGACGGACGGAGGTGACCTCCCGGCCCATGAGTCGGTGCGCGAGGCGCAGGAACTCGTCGGCGGACGCGCCGGTGGCTTCGTAGACGTGGCGGGGCTCGGCATCCGCTCCGGCGAGCAGGTCGCGGGAGACCAGCTGCCGGTAGACGTCCTTCGCCGTCTCGGTGTCGCTCGACACCAGGCTCACATCGGGCCCCATGACGTAGCTGATCGCGCCCTCGAGGAACGGGTAGTGCGTGCAGCCCAGCACCAGCGTGTCGACCTCGGCCGCGCGAAGGGGCGCGAGGTACTCCTCGGCGACCGCCAGCACCTCGGCCGATCCGGTGATCCCCGCCTCGACGAACTCGACGAAGCGCGGGCACGCCTGCGCGAACACGGTGAGACGCTCGTTCACCCCGAGCATGTCCTGGTACGCACCGGAGCTGATGGTCCCGGCGGTGCCGATGACGCCGACACGGCCGTTGCGGGTCGTCGACATCGCCGTGCGCACCGCCGGGTTGATGACCTCGACCACCGGAACGTCATAGCGCTCGCGCGCGTCCCGCAGCATCGCCGCAGACGCCGTGTTGCACGCGATCACGAGCATCTTCACACCCTGGGCGACGAGGTCGTCGAGCACCTCGAGGGCGTAGCGCCGGACGTCGGCGATCGGCTTCGGACCGTACGGCGAGCGCGCGGTGTCGCCGATGTAGAGGATGGACTCCTGCGGCAGCATCGACGAGACGGCCCGCGCGACGGTGAGCCCGCCGACCCCGGAGTCGAAGATTCCGATCGGCGCGTCGTTCACGAGAATCCACCCTACGCCAGCGGGTCGCCGGTGGCGTGGCGAAGCCGCCGGCGAGCGGAGCGAGCCCTCGCGCCCCCCGCGACCAGGAAAGCTAGGCTGACCCGCATGACCCATGGGCACGCCGCGCGCGGAGATCTCTCCACCGCCCTGCTGACGGACCGCTACGAGCTCACGATGGTCGACGCGGCACTGCGCGACGGCACAGCCCACCGCCGCTGCGTGTTCGAGCTGTTCGGCCGTCGCCTGCCCGGCGGAAGGCGCTTCGGCGTCGTCGCGGGCACCGGGCGGCTGCTGTCGCTCATCCGCGACTTCCGCTTCGGTGACGACGAACTGCGATTCCTCCGTGACGAGAAGGTGGTGAATGCTGCGACCCTCGACTTCCTCGAGGGCTACCGGTTCACCGGCTCGGTGACCGGCTACCGCGAGGGCGAGCTCTACTTCCCCGGCTCCCCCATCCTGACCATCGAGGGGACGTTCGCCGAGGCGGTCGTGCTGGAGACGTTGGCCCTCAGCGTGCTCAACCACGACTCCGCCGTCGCGACCGCGGCAGCGCGCATGAGCATCGCCGCCGGCGACCGGCCGCTCGCCGAGATGGGCTCGCGCCGCGCCGCCGAGGGCTCGGCCGTCGCGGCGGCCCGCGCCGCCTACATCACGGGGTTCAGTGCGACCTCGAACCTCGAGGCCGGTCGCCGCTGGGGCATTCCGACGATGGGCACGGCCGCGCACGCGTGGACGCTGCTGCACGACACCGAGGAGGATGCGTTCCGCGCGCAGATCGAAGCCCTGGGCGTCGGCACGACCCTCCTCGTCGACACGTACGACATCCGTCAGGGCGTCGAGACGGCGGTCCGCGTCGCGGGCACCGGACTCGGCGGGGTCCGGATCGACTCCGGCGACCTCCCCACCGTCGCCGCCGAGGTGCGCGCGCAGCTCGACGAGCTCGGTGCGACGAGCACGCGCGTCACGGTCACGAGCGACCTCGACGAGTACGCGATCGCTGCGCTCGCGGCCTCCCCCGTCGACTCCTACGGCGTCGGCACATCGGTGGTCACCGGATCCGGCACCCCGACCGCCGGCATGGTCTACAAGCTCGTGGCCCGCCAGGGCGCCGACGGCGGCTGGGTCGGCGTCGCCAAGGCCTCGACCGACAAGGCGTCCAAGGGCGGCCGCAAGGCGGCCTTCCGCACGCTCGACGCGGGTACGGCGACCAGCGAGCTCATCGCCGTGTCGGACGGCTTCGAGGCGCTCGACACCGCTTCCGCGCACCCCGGCTCGCGGTCGCTGCAGGTCGCGCTGGTCGTCGACGGAGAACCGGATGCGGCGCACGAAGGCGCTGCGGGCGTCCAAGCCGCGCGGGCGCACCACGCGCGCGTCCGCGAGGAGCTTCCGGTGCGGGGCCTCGCCCTGAGCCGCTCCGACCCGGCGATCCCCACGGTCTACATCGACGCCGGGTGATCAGCCCTGGAGCGACTCGTAGATCTCTTTGCAGGTGGGGCACACGGGGAACTTCTCGGGGTCGCGGCCCGGCGTCCACTTCTTGCCGCACAGCGCCCGCACCGGCTTGCCGGTGATCGCGGACTCGAGGATCTTGTCCTTCTTCACGTAATGCGAGAAGCGCTCGTGGTCACCCGGCTCGATGTTCTCTTCTTTGAGGAGCTCTTCGAGCTCGCGATCGAGGGTCGCGATGCCGCCCTGGTCGGGGCTGTCCAGCGGGGTGCTCATGGTCTGCCAGTGTAGTCGTGGCCGGCCGGGATGGGGTCGGCCCGGCACGGTCAGGTGGACTCGGCGAACTCCATGAGCCGACCGCCCCGGCGCTCGAACACGATGGCCCCGATGCCGATGCCGACGACGAGCACGCCGAGTCCGATGGCCAGACCTCCCCACAGCGCCGCGTCCGCGGCATCCGTGTCGCCCTGCAGAGCCAGCCAGCCGCACCACAGCACCGGCGCCGAGACCACGAGCGCCCCCAGCATGACCGCGCCCTGCGCCAGCGCGCCGCTCGCGCTCGTGCGCTGCGGCTGCTGGAACGGGCTCTCTCCCGGCCGTGACACCGCGTAGGGCGCGACGACGGACGAGATGCTCGACAGCCCGAGGCCCGACAGGAACAGCGCCACGCAGACGCCGGTGAGGGCCGGCAGCATCGCCCAGCGGCCGTGCAGCAGGGTCGCCACCGGTATGGCGAGGGCGAGCAGCGGGACGCCGATGAGCAGCACGGGCACCAGGCGACCGAGGCGGTCGGAGACGCCGCGCACGCCGCTGGCGATGTGCATCCATACGGCCGTGGAGTCGTAGGCGAGATCGTCGTGCGGCAGCCAGCCCAGGAACAGCGCCGCGAACGGCACGGGCACGAGCGCGACGAGCTCCGGTGGAACGCCGGCGATGAGCAGCGGCACCACCGTGATGGCCGCGGCGAAGGGGATCACGAGCCCGTTGACGACGTACCGTCGGTCGCCGAGCCAGTAGACGAGGCTGCGCGCCGCGATCGCCCCGCCGGGGGTGCCCGGCGCGACGCCGAACCACCCGAGACCGCCGCGCTCCCGGCCGGTGCCGGGTCGCTCCGTCGTCGTGAGCACCCGCTTGACCGCCCACACCCACAGCATGCCCAGCAGGACGACGGTGCCGACCGCGATCACCGCGGAGAGCCAGGCGTCGCCGCCCGTGGCCACCATGCCGGGGACCGCCCAGGCGGCGCCGAACGGGGTGAGCGCCAGCCAGTCGACCGCCTCCAGCAGCTGCGGCGGCACGCTCCCCTCCCACTCGAGCGACGCGAGGAAGACACCGACCGGCACCACCACGACGAGCACCACGAGCACGAACACACCCGACAGCTCGCGCGACCGGCGGTCGCGCAGGAAGAGGGAGGCGAGGGCCATGCACACGCGCGCCAGCAGCACGCAGGTCACCACGCCGAGCACGACGCTCACCACGCCGATGGCGACCGGCACGCCGTGGTCTGCCCACACGATGGCGGAGCACACGGCGATGGCGAGGAGCACGAGGATGGGCACGCTGAGGAGGCCGGCCACCGCGAGCACCAGCGCGAGCCTCCCGCGCGGCAGCCCGAACAGGGCGAACCGCCGTGGGTCGAGCGGATCTTCCACGGCACCGAAGAGCGGTGCGAGTGCGAAGCCGAGCGTCACGGCGGAACCGCCGAGGACGGTCACGGCGAGCACCTCGTCGGTCGCGGCATCCCGCAGGGAGAGCAGGGCCCAGCATGCCGCCGCCGTCGCGGCGACGAGGATCAGGAGACCGCTGACGACCCGCACGACGTGTCCCGCGTGACCGCGGAACGTGCCGAGCAGCAGCGCGAGCCTCAGTCGGAGAATGTGTGCAGCCACTCGAGGCCCTCCACGTCGCTGAGCCCTCCGGCCAGTTCGACGAAGCGCTGCTCGAGCGTCAGCTCGCCACGCACCTCGTCGACCGTGCCCTCAGCGAGCACCTGGCCGGCCACGATGACCGCGACGCGCGTGCAGACGCGCTCGACCAGGTCCATGCCGTGGCTCGAGAGGATCACCGTGCCGCCGTGCGCGACATAGGTGGAGAGGATGTCGAGGATGATCGCGCTCGACACCGGATCGACCGCTTCGAACGGCTCATCGAGCACGAGCAGCCGCGGCGAGTGGATCAGCGCGCCGGCGAGCATGACCTTCTTGAGCATGCCCGCCGAGTAGTCCGAGACGCTGCGGCCGAGGGCGTCCTCGAGGTCGAAGGCGCGCGCGAGGTCGGCCGTGCGGCTCTCGACCACCGCCGGGGGAAGCTTGCGCAGCACCCCGTAGTAGTAGAGGAGCTGGCGCCCGGTCAGACGATCGAAGGTGCGCAGCCGATCAGGCAGCACGCCCATGAGCTTCTTGGCTGCGAGCGGCTTGGCGGCAGCATCCACTCCCCCGACATGGATCGTGCCGCGATCGGGTTCGAGCAGGCCCGCGATCATCGAGAGCGTGGTCGTCTTGCCGGCGCCATTGGGACCGACGAGGCCGTAGAACGTGCCGGCCGGGATCGTGAGGTCGATGCCATCGACCGCGTGGGTGCTGCCGAAGCGCTTCGTGACGCCGCGCAGCACGAGCGCGTCACCGGATGCTGCGGCCGGCGATGCTGCGGCGGCATCGAGCGAGACCGCCGCGGTCAGGGCCTCCGGGTCGAGGGTCGGCACGGGCTCAGCTGCCAACGCCGCCGACAGCACAGGCGCGGGCGCCTCCGTCTCCGGCTCGAGCGTCGCGGCCGGCACGGGGCCGGGCGCCTCCGTCTCCGGCTCGAGCGTCGCGGCCGGCACCGGGCCGGGTGCGGGCGCAGGCTCGCGCTCCGCGGGGGCGGCCGCCGGCCTGGGCTCCGCGGGCGCGGCGTCGGGCTCGACCACGGGAGTGGGCTCGGCCACCGCCGCGGGCTCGGCCACGGGCGCGGACTCGACCACGGGCTCAGCATCGACCACCGCCGCAGTTTCGGCAAGAGGCTTGATTCCGGCCGCCGGGGCGGCTGCGGGCTCCGGCTCAGGCTCGGCCGCAGTCTCCTCCCCCTGTGCCGCGTCCGCGACGGGCGCGGGGTCCTCGACGGATGCGGCTTCCGCTGGTCCGAAGCCGGCCTCGTCATCGGGCGCGGGAAGCGGCGGGCGCGGAGGAACGACGATGCCCGCCGCCGCGCTGGCGGCGAGCTCGAGGTCGCTCGGCAGAGGCGGCGGGGGTCCGGGATCGGCCTGAGGCGCCGGCTCGGGCTTCGTCTCGGAGGCGGCGGGAGTGCGCTTCTTCCGCGGCGCAGCCTTCGCGTTCGCTTCCGACCGGGGCTTGCGCGGCGGGCGGCGGGGCTTGTCGGGAGCCGGTGAGACCGTGTCCGCGAGGCGTACGACGCGCGCGCTGGAGTGACGGTCCGGCTCTTCCGGATCGATGTCATTCGGCACCGGGAGGGAGGCTGTCACTGAACCAACGTATCAAGCGGGCCTGATCGCGGCGCAGTTCGTCTCGCCGCGTCGCGGCAATCGCGTTATGTCACGAATCGGCAACGGGAAGCCGCCATTATGCGCCTTCACAGGCCTCATCGCTACCATGGTCGAGGCACGAAGGGGTGTCGCGCCGGTGAACCGGCAGTGAATCACGCACTTCAGGAGCAGACTTTGACCCTTCAGACCGTCATCCTCGCAGCCGGAATGGGCTCGCGGCTCGGCCGCAGCCTGCCCAAGCCCCTCACGGAGCTCGGCGACGGCCGCAGCATCATGCAGCAGCAGCACGACAACATCCGTGCGGCCTTCGGCAATGAGGCCAAGATCACCACCGTCGTCGGCTACCGCGCCGAGACCATCGTCGAGGCGTTCCCGGACGTCGACTACGTCTACAACGACCGCTACGACCAGACCAACACGTCCAAGAGCCTGCTCCGCGCCCTCGCGAAGACGGGCAGGGGCGGGGTGCTGTGGATGAACGGCGACGTCGTCTTCGACCCGCGCGTGCTCGGCCGGGCCATCGCCCTCATCGAGCGCGACCAGTCGTTCGTCACGGTCAACACGTCCAAGGTGAGCGACGAAGAGGTCAAGTACACCGTGACCGGCGAGGGCTTCATCAAGGAGCTCTCGAAGACCGTCAAGGGCGGCATCGGTGAGGCCGTCGGAATCAACTACATCTCGAGCCGCGACAAGAAGGCGTTCATGCGCCACCTGACGCGCGTCGACGACCAGGACTACTTCGAGCGGGGCCTCGAACTCGCGATCGCCGAGGACGGCGTGCTGCTCCAGCCGCTCGACATCTCCGACCTCTACGCCGTCGAGGTCGACTTCGCCGAGGACCTCGAGCGCGCGAACCTCTTCGTCTGACCGATCGCCCTGAGCCTGTCAACCCCGAGGCCGCACGCAGACCCGGGCACATAGACTCGGCGCGATGACCGACAAGGTTCACCAGATCCACTCGCTGCCGGGCGATGCGCCGTGGCAGGGCGGGCTCCCGCCCGCGGGTTCGGACGAGCACCCGTTCACGATCCGCGCACTCGACCGTGTGCTCGCGATCCAGCGGCCCGTGGTGCTCGCCCATCTGCGCAGCATCCGTCTGCGGCACCCCGATGCCTCCCCCGCCGACATCGTCCGGATCCTCGAGCGTCGCTACCTCGCGGCGGTGACGACCGGCGGCGCAGCGGTGGGCGCGACCGCCGTCGTCCCCGGCATCGGAACGGGCGTGACGCTCGCGCTCAGCGGGGTCGAAACGGTGGCGTTCCTCGAAGCGACGACGCTCTTCGCGCAGTCGGTGACCGAGGTGCACGGCATCCCGGTGTCGGATCCCGACCGGGCCCGCGCGCTCGTTCTGACGCTCATGCTCGGCAAGGAGGGCGTCGACCTCGTCGCGCAACTCGCCGGACAGGCCGCGGGGCGGGGCCCGACCCGCTCCGGATATTGGGGCGAGCTGATCACGAAGTCGCTCCCCCGCGCGGCGGTCGGACCGCTGGTGGACCGGCTCAAGACGACGTTCATCCGCCAGTTCGCCGCGCGCGGCGGCGCATCGTGGATCGGCAAGGCACTGCCGTTCGGCATCGGTGCCGCCATCGGCGGCGCCGGCAACAACATCCTTGGGCGCCGCGTGCTCACCGGCTCCCGCCGCGCCTTCGGCGTGCCCCCGCTCACACTGCCGCCCGAGCTCGAGCCGCGCCCGGGTGCCGACCGGATCGAGCGGCTCGCCGGACGCGGCATCCGTCGCGCCGGCGAGGCTGTCGTGGACGGTGTGACCCGGGGCGCCTCCGGTGCGCGGCGCATCACCGCGCGCGTGATCCGGCGCGCTCCGCGGGAGATCGAGGCCCCGGCTTCGTCTCCGGCCCCGACCGAGGACTGAGACTCCTCCCCGGTGGCACTCGGGGAGGAGTCCGCGAGGTTGTCCACAGCGTCCACGCGTCTCTGCGGGAGAACGCCCTTGTGCGTCCGACGCCGCTCCTAACGTGGCCGCCATGCTTCGCGCGCTCGACCCCGACGACCCGTTTCCCCCGCCGGCCTACCGGGTCCCCTGGCGGGTCGACCGGGCGGATCGCCGGCATCCGCTGATCATGAACGCAAGCTCCTCTGCGGTCGACTTCGTCCGGGTGTTCGCCGACGACGGACCCCCGTCGACGACCGAGCATTGGGGTCAGATGGTTCCGGGGGAATCGGCCGAACTCTGCCTGTGCACGGTGGACTCCGATGGCGCGATCGTCACGATCGGATGGTTCCGACCCGAAGACGGGAACGAGTATCTGTGGCGGTTCGTGACGTGACCCCGCGAGCGGGCCTCTCGGGTGACAATGACGGTATGGGTCTGTTCAGCAAACTTCCGGAAGAGCCCACCGAGTGGGCGGGGCTGCCGTCCGAGCCGACGCGGGCCGAGACGCAGGCCGAACGATTGACCGAGGCGTCCAGCGTGGATCTCGGCGGGCTGGGTCTGGGCGACCTCGCGGTCGGCGGAGGAGGGGCGGTCGAGTCGATCGTCATCCCGGTGGCTCCGGTCATCGAGATCGTCGAGGCGCAGGAGTCCGGCGAAGACGAGTAGCGAGCGCTCGATGGGCGCGTGCTCCTGCCGATTCCGATTCGACAGTTGGCGGGTCTGCGCGAACATCGTACTTTTGTTCTGTTTTATTCCGCTTGCGCCGAGTATTGTATAGAGTAGAGATTCGGTGAGTTGATGGCCTCTCACGGAGCGTTGTCAGGTGCGGTTTCGGCCGCGGGTAGGTGTTGGAGCAGATCGCGTTTGTGATGCGCGGAATCTCGCTCCGCCACTTCCTGACTGCGAGCCTCGATGTCTGCGATCCCCGACCCTGGTGCCGACGACGGCGTTGCGCCGGAGTTCCCGCGGGTGGTGCGGCTGGTTGACGCGTTCGAGGCCGGGCGCAAGTCTCGTGCGATCGCAGAGGCGGCGGAGATCCGGGTGCTGGCGGCTGCGGCCGCCGCCGTAGCGCGACCCGGGCACGCGTCGCCGGAGCGGGCGCGGCGGGTGGAGCTGGACCGCAGGGCCCTGGTGTCCGACCTGGCGACGTCGACCCGGGTCTCGGAATGGACCGTGAACCGGCTGCTCAGCGAAGCCGGCGACTTATGCGACCGATTTGCGGCCGGCGTGGACGCGCTGGAGCGCGGAGAGATCACCCGGCAGCACCTCGCGGTGATCCACGACGCCGGCGCCCCGATCTCCGACGACGACGCCCGCGCCGCGTTCATCGGGCTGGCGCTGGAGCGCGCGGCCACCCTCACGCCCGCCCGGCTTGCCTCCGTACTGCGTGTGATCGCCGAACGGTTCCTCGAGCGAACCCTCGCGCAACGCCACCAGGACGCCGTCGCCGGGCGTCGCATCGAAGTCGTCGACCTGCCCGACGACATGGCCGCGCTGACGGCGATCATGCCCGCGACACTGGCGCACGGCATCGTGGACCGACTCACCCAGCAGGCCCGCTCCGTCATCGCCGCCCGCGCCACCGGCGAGGGCGAGGGTGACGACGAAGACCGCGACGAGGAGGTCGAGGTCGACGAGCGCACCATGGACCAACTGCGCACCGACATCCTCACCGACACCCTGCTCGGCGCCGGCCCCCGAGACTGCGTCGCCGGCACCGGACTCGACGCGATCCGCGCCACCGTGCAGGTCACCATCCCGGTGCTCACCATGACCGGCGCGTCCACCGAACCCGTCCTGCTCGCCGGGCACGGCCCCATCGACCCCGACACCGCCCGCATCCTCGCCGCAGGCGCCGCCAGCTGGGAACGCGTGATGACCTCCCCGGTCACGGGCAGCGTGCTCGCCGTCGACCGGTACCGGCCCGGCCCCGCGCTGCACCGCTTCCTCGCCGCCCGCGACGAACGCTGCCGGTTCCCCGGCTGCCGCCGCCCGGTATGGCGCTGCGACATCGACCACACCATCCCCGCCGCCGAAGGCGGACCCACCCACCACGCCAACCTCGCCCACCTCTGCCGTCGTCATCACACCGTCAAAGGCGTCACCGCGTGGACGGTCGAGCAGGTCTCGCCCGGAGTGCTGGTCTGGACCAGCCCCACCGGCCGCAAGCACACCGACCACCCCGAACCCGTCGTCAGATTCATCCCCGACGACACCGCCGACCGGCTCCGCCGCATGATGCGCGAGCCCTGGCTGTTCCCCGCCGACGACCCACCGGGATCCCCCGGCGCACCACCCTTCTCGTGGCGCGGCACCCCGGGCTTGGGAGGCCGGCACATGTCACCTTCCCGCGCACGCTGGCTGTGAGCGGCAGAGCCACCGCGCCCAGTGCGCCACCCGCAGCGCGCAGGTGGCGAGCCGCGTTTGCGCCCTGTCGACGGCGATCGCGCCGAGTCGTCTCCCGCACCGGAGAAGCCCGAACTGCAAGCGCTTGCAGCTCGTTCTCGACACACGCCGCACTGCGGGCATACCCTCGCAGGTATGGACAGCACGTTGGCGTGTCTTGCGGCGTGGATGCCGCGGCAGCGGTGGTACGCCGCAAAAGGGCGCCCGCCCAGCCTCCGCCTGCTGTCGTGGTGGGATCTGGCCGTCGATCCGGGTGACGCGGGGGCGGCGGATGCCGGGGCCCGCATCCGCACGTTCCTGGTCGCGGACGAAGGGGCCTTGCCGGCGGTGCTGTACCAGATCCCGGTCGTCGAGCGCGCGACCGAGACGGTCGAGGCCGACCCCGACCACGTCATCGGCGCTCCTGTGCCGGGCACGACCTTCATCGACGGCCCGTTCGACCCTGCGTATGCGGCGGCGCTGCTGCGGCTCATCGCCGGCGGAGGCACCGCCCACGGACCCCAGACCACGGCGATCGGGCACGTCGCGGCGGCGGGGAGCGCCCCGGCGCACGCCACCGCTCGGGTGATCAGCGGAGAGCAGTCCAACACCTCGCTCATCTACGAAGGCGACGGGACCCCGGTGATCTGCAAGGTCTACCGGCAGCTGCACGCGGGACTCAACCCCGACATCGAGCTGCAGGAGGCCCTGGCGAGAGCCGGATCAGCACACGTCCCCCGTCCGGTCGGCTCGATCGAAGGCACGTGGCCCGACCTCGCCACCGCGCACGGGTCGGTGCACGGCTCGTTGGCATCGGCGCAGGAGTTCCTGCCGGGGGTCGAGGACGCGTGGCGCGTCGCGCTGCGGGCCGCCGCCAAGGGCGACGACTTCCGTGTTGCGGCGCGCGCGCTGGGCGCCGCGACCGCAGAGGTGCACGTCGCACTTGCGGACTGCTTCCCGACCCGCACCGCGACCGCGGCCGACCGCGACGCGACAGCCGCGACGTGGGAGCGCCGGTTCGCGATCGCGATCGCGGAGGTGCCCGAGATCGCCGGTCAGCGCGATGCCGCTGCGGCGGTGTACCGCCGCGCGCTCGAGGTGCCGTGGCCGCCCCTCCAGCGGATCCACGGCGACTTCCACCTCGGACAGGTGCTGCACTCCCCCGACCGCGGCTGGATCATGGTCGACTTCGAGGGCGAGCCGCTGCGCCCGATGGCGGAGCGCACGCAGCCCGATCTGGCGCTGCGGGATGTGGCGGGAATGCTCCGCTCGTTCGACTACGTCGCGGGTTCGCTCCGCCTCGACGATCCCGACCGCTCCGCCGACGCGGTGCGCACCTGGGCACGCGAAGCCCGGGGTGCGTTCGTGGAGGGCTACGCGGCGTCCTCGGGCGGGGGGCTCGACCCGCAGCATCCGCTCCTCGCCGCCCTCGAGCTCGACAAGGCGGTGTACGAGGCGATCTACGAGGCGCGCAACAGGCCGACCTGGGTGGCGATCCCGTTGCGCGCCATCGCGCGCCTGGTCGAACGCCCCGCCGCCGTGGCGTGATGCGGCGCCCGCCGGCGCGGAAGGCTCAGCCCTCGTCGTCGAGTTCGGCCTCGTCCTCGGGCTCTTCATCCTCGGAATCGGCGACCGAGCGGGCATACCAGTCGTCCCAGTCGTCCATGAGGCGCTGCACCGCCGCGTGGAACCGCGCGGTCGCGGCTCCGGGAGCGGTGTCGCCGAAGTAGTGCGCGACCCACTCCTCCAGCCGCGCGACCGCCTCGGGGTCTCCGAGCACGCGTTCGGTCTCGACCACGATGTCGGGGGCGGCCGCCGCGTCGAGCCATTCGCACGCCGAGAGATAGCCGTGCGTGTCGATCGCGGCCGCCGGATCCGCCGGGCGCGTGATCATCAGCGGCTTGTCGGCCGCGAGGCGGTCGTAGACCATCGCCGAGATGTCGACGATGGCGACGTCCGCGGCGGCGAGCTGCCAGCCCAGGTCGGGTCCGTCGTCGAAGACGTGCTGCGCCGAGGGGTCGGACGCGTTCGACGCCGCCAGAGCCGCGATGATGCGCTTGTTCGCCGCGCCGTAGTCGTGGTTCACGACTCCGGAACGCGGGTGCGGACGATAGATCACACGGTGCCGGCCCGTCGCCAGCAGCGCGGTGACGAGCGCCTCGCCGTGCGTGGCGACCGAGCCGTAGTGCGCAGAGGGGCGGTCCCCCTCCCAGGTCGGCGCATAGAGCACGACGGTGCGGTGATCCGGCGTGTACGGCAGGGTGCCCGAGTAATGGTCGGCCTGCGGGCGGCCGATCTCGATCGTGCGGCGCTCGATGTCGTAGTCCCACAGCACCCGCGTGAGTCGCTCGCGCGCGGCGTCGCCCGCGATCATCGCGTAGTCGTAGGCCTTGTACTGGTTCGTCGTCATGTACATCTTGTCGGACTCGCCGTGGTTGATGAACACGTGCCAACGGCGGCCGTACCGGAACATCTGGAAGTTGCGCGTGTTCTGGTTCACGTAGAACACGACGCGGATGTCCTGCTTGGCGATGAAGCGCTCGAGATCCCGCACCGTCGGCACGAAGGCGACGGGCAGCGCCCCGTCGGCCAGGAGCGCCTCCGCACCCGTCGCCGCGCGGCTGAGCACGACGACAGGCCAGGTCTTGGCGAGGTCGGCCAGCGGCTTGTACCACTGCCGCATCTGGTACATGTTCACCGCGCCATCGGCGAAGTACACCGCCACCCGGTACTGGAACGGCGGGTGCGGCGGCCGGGCCGCCAGCGTTCGCCGGACGTCGATCACCGCCGAACGATTGCGCACCGCCTTGCGGACGAGCGCGACGGCCTTCTTTCCATCCGAGACGAGACCCACGCTTCCAGACTACCCAGGGCACCCATGACATGATCGACCCGTGCATGTCGAGCAACACGGGCGCAGGGACGCTCCGGTCCCTCCCCCCGGCGCCGGCGTGAGCTTCGTGATGCCGGTGCTCAACGAGCGCGGCTATCTCCGCCGCGCCGTCGAGACGGTGCTCGCACAGGACGTTCCGGGGCCGACCGAACTGATCCTCGCCCTGGGACCGTCGACGGACGGCACGACGCAGCTCGCCGGCGAGCTCGCGGCCGAGGACGACCGCATCGTGCTGGTCGACAACCCCGGCGCCGACATCCCGATCGGCCTCAATCTCGCCATCCGCGCCGCGCGCCACCCCACGGTCGTGCGAGTCGATGCGCACTCCGAACTCGACCCGACCTACGCGCGGCGTGCCCTCGCGACGCTCGATCGCGTACGCGCGGCGAACGTCGGCGGCGTCATGCGGGCAGACGGCCGCACGCCGTTCCAGCGTGCCGTCGCCCGCGCCTACAACTCCCCCATCGGTCTCGGCGGCGGCGCGTACCACGGCGGCACCCACGAGGGCGAGGCCGAGTCCGCCTACCTCGGCGTCATGCGACGCGACGTGCTCGAGGAGGTGGGGCTGTTCGACGAGAGCATCCGCCGCGGCGAGGATTGGGAGCTCAATCTGCGCATCCGCCGCGCCGGCTACCGCGTGTGGTTCGACCCCGCGCTCGCCGTCACGTACTGGCCGCGAGAGAGCTGGGTCCGGCTCGTGCGTCAGTTCTCGGCGACGGGACGCTGGCGTGGCGAACTCGTCCGGCGCTTCGGCCGCGGAAACTCGCTGCGCTTCTTCGCACCCCCGGCTCTCGTGCTGACGATCCTGCTCGCACTCGTGATCGGCGTGCTGCAGCTCACCGGCGTGCTGCAGGGATGGTGGTCGGTGGCGGCATCCGTCGTCTATCTGCCCGTGCTCGCGTACGCGCTCCTGATCATCGGCGTCGCGGTCGGGCCGGGCGGCGGGCGCGGCTGGCGCGACAAGCTCTGGACCGCCGCGGTGCTGCCGTCGATGCACCTCGCCTGGGGCTGGGGTTTCCTCCTCGGCGTGATCGGCGGCGCGCACGACACCGTCGACACCTCGCGCCTGGGCAGCCGGAACACGCCGCTTCCGTGACGGCGGCGCGCCGTTCGCGCGTCAGACCTCGATGAAGCCCTGATCGAGGATCCGCGCCACCACGCGCTCGGCGGCATGTCCGTCGTCGCGCGCGTTGAACTTGTCGCGCCACTGCGCGTAGCGACCGGCGTACTTCGCCGTGTCGTCGGCGGCGAGCGCGGCGACCAGCTCGTCCTGCGTGCGCACCATCGGCCCCGGCGCGTGCGCGGCCAGGTCGAAGTAGAACCCGCGCAGCTCGCCGCGGTAATGCTCCATGTCGGGCACGAGGAAGTACATCGGCTTGCCGGTCACCGAGTAGTCGAACATCACCGACGAGTAGTCGGTGATGAGCGCGTCGGCGACGAGCAGCAGCAGCGATGTGTCGGGGAAGCCTGTGACGTCGATCACCCGCGGCCCCTGTGCGTCGCGACCGGGCAGCAGCGTGCGCGAGTGCCCGCGCACCAGCACCACCGCGTCGGCGGCCGCGGCGAGCGCCGCCGGGTCGACGAAATCGACGATCTGGTCGCGGTCGTCGCGCCACGTGGGCGCGTACAGCAGCACCCGCTCGTCGGGACGGATGCCGAGGGCCTCGCGCGTGGCCGTGCCCTCGCCGGCGACCAGCACGTCGTTGCGGGGGTACCCCTCGACCCAGATCGGCCGGGTGAGGAAGGCGTAGGCCTTGCCGAGGATGCGCGCGGCGTAGGGGTTCTGCGCGAGCAGGATGTTCCAGCGCAACGACTCGCGCACGACCGCCGCCGTGCGCCGCGGATCGAATCCCGGCCGGTGCAGGGCGAGTCGCTTGAGCGGTGTGCCGTGCCACGTCTGCAGGACGACCTGGCCCTTGCGGCGTGAGAATCGGCGGCGCAGCCAGTCGTTGACGACGAGCAGTCGCGCCGCGCCGCGTGCGCGCCACCACTCCGGGCTCCCCTCGACGACGGGGATCGCCCCCTCCGGCACGGCGACCGACAGGTCGACGACGCTCCAGTAGCGCGTCACCCCCGGCGCGCGCCGAGCGAGCTCGCGATCGATCGCGAGCGGATTGCAGCTCGCGTTGCGGCCGTAGAAGCTCTCGAAGAAGACGGCGTTCTCGAAGCCCGCGGCCGGCCGGGTCGCGTACCGGCGCTCCAGGGCGTCCTGTCCCTCCCCCGAGTCGTACGCGGGGTCGATCGGCGGCCCGACCCGCAGCGTCCACCCCTCCAGGCTCGCGCGCAGCGTCCCCAGCTGAGTGAGGGCGATCGGCTCAGGAGGACGGATGCTGCGCCCCGCAGCATCCGCGACCACACGCACCTCGTAGGTGCCGGCCGGGAGCGGGAGCTCCTCGCCGCCCCAGCGGGCGGCACGCAGCGGCAGTGCGGCCCGCCACGTCTTGCCGCGCCCCGTCACCCGGGCGGTGACGCCGGCCCGGGCGCCGACGATCTCGACGGAGCCGGGCCGCTCCCCTTCGCCCGCGAGCACGAGGGCGGGGCCCTCGTCCGTCGTGAAGCGCGCCTGGGTCATCGGGTTCCTTCCCTCGGGCCGTCGTGGACCGTTCCGGCCAGAATCGCACGGTACACCCTCTCGGCGTTCCGCCCGTCTCGGTATGCGTGCACACGCGTGTCGAGCGCGATCGCCCGCTCGATGCGCCGCGCGCGCTCCGCGTCGTCGCCGAGCACGGCGTCCAGCTGAGCCGCCGCCTCGGTCCAATCGACCGCCCAGTCGTCGCCCGCGACATCGGCGTACGTGCCGTAGAAGCCGCGCCGGCGGCCGTACTCCTCGACGTCGGGCGCGAGGAACAGCGTGGGCAGCGGTACGAGCGACGCGTCGAACGCCAGCGACGAGTAGTCGGTGACCAGCGCGTCGAGACCCGGCAGGAGCGGCGTGACGTCGGCGACGAGGTCGCTGCCCAGCGACTGCACGCGGTCGGTGGGCAACGGCGGTGCGTAGTCGCCGGCGCCGAGCGGGTGCGAGCGCACCAGCAGAGTGGCGTCGCGGCGCCGCAGCACCTCGATGATCCGCGACCACTCCTCGGCGGAGGGGACCGCGGGGTCGGCCGCCCCGTCGCGCCAGGTGGGCGCGTAGAGCACGAAGCGGCTCGACGGCTCCACGCGCGGCAGAGCCCGCCCGATCGCTGCTCGCGCGTGCGCCCGGCGATCGTCGGCCGCGCCGCGCGAGAGCACGTCGACGCGCGGCTCGCCGGTGACCGGCACTGCCGCGTCGGACAGCGCGAACGCGGACTCGAGGCGGCCTCGCACGAGGTGCGAAGCGGCGGGCAGCACCCGGATGCGGCGTGCGGCGGCGCGGAACATCGTGCGCAGCAGGGCGCGCACGGAACCCGCGACGGGGGTGGCGGCGACGGCAGCGGGAACCCGCAGCGTCTCGGGTGAATCGACCCCGATCCGCTTGAGCGGGATGCCGTGCCACAGCTGCACGACGAAGGCGCCTGAGACGGCGTAGCGGTTGACGTCTCCGAATCCGTGCGTGACGACGACGACTCCCGCCCGCGCGGTGCGCCACAGCCCTCGCAGGGAGCGCTTCGGAACGGCACGGATGCCGCGGGCCGCAGCATCCGTCGCCTCCTGCTCCGACGCGACCAGCCAGACCGGGCTGCGGCCGTCGGCGGCGGCGACCTCCCACAGCGCCAGCGCGCCGTCGCCGATGCCGACCGCGCAGCCGATCACCCACTCCGAGCGGGAGCGCGGCACCACGAGGGTCAGGAGGCGTCCGGCGGCGTAGAGCGGGATCGTCGCGAGCTTTCGGGCATTCCCCGCGCCGAACGAGAAGGACGCCATCCCGCGAGCCTACCTGCTGGCGGAATGGCGTCCCTGTGGCGTGTGGACTACTGCTGGAGCGAACCCAGCGTGACCTCGACCGTCTGCGTCTTCCCGTCGCGGACGTACGTCACCTCGGCCTGGCTGCCGGCAGCCGCGGCGCGCACCTGCGCCGTGAGGTCGGTCGCGTCGGTGATGGGCAGGCCGTTGAAGCCGGTCACGACGTCGCCCTCCTGCAGCCCTGCGGCGGCAGCCGCACCGCCGTCGGTGACCGCGGCGATGTAGGCGCCGGTGATCGTCGAGCCCTCGACGGATGCCGCGGCCTGCACGTTCGCGCCGAGCAGACCGTGGGTCGCCTCGCCATTCTCGATGAGCTCGTCGGTGATGCGCTGGACGATGTCCGACGGGATCGAGAAGCCGACGCCGATCGAGCCCGAGCCGTCGGCGGTCGATCCGCCTGCGGTCGCGATCGCGACGTTGATGCCGATCAGCTTGCCGTCGGAGTCGACGAGCGCACCGCCCGAGTTGCCGGGGTTGATGGCCGCGTCGGTCTGGATCACCGAGATCGAGATGCTCTCGGTGGCCGCCGACTGCTGGTCGCCCTGACCGAAGTCGAAGCGGAACGGACCCTCCTGGCTGTTCTGATCCTCCTGGTCCTCGCTCTCGCCGCCCTCGGGCGCCGCCGAAGAGGCGATCGAGATGGAGCGGTTGAGAGCGCTGACGATGCCCTCGGTCACGGAGTTCGCGAGGCCGAGGGGTGCGCCGACGGCGACGGTGGTGTCGCCGACGTTGAGCCTGCTCGAGTCCGCGATCTCGATCGGGGTGAGGTCCTCGGCATCCTGGAGCTTGATGACGGCCAGGTCGTAGGTGGGGTCGAGGCCGACGATCTCGGCGTCGTAGACGCGGCCATCTGAGGTGGTCACCCGGATGGATGCGTCGCCCGTCGCCCCGTCGAGGGTCACCACGTGGGTGTTGGTGACGACGTAGCCGTCGTCGGTGAGGACGACGCCCGAGCCGGTGCCGGCGCCCGACGAGCCCGTCGCCTCGATCGTGACGACGCTCGGCACGACCTTCGCCGCGATGGCCGTGGTCTGGTTGACCGAGTCGGTGTTGTTGACCGTCACCGTGCTCGGACCGGCGACGGGAGAGGCGCTCACGGGTGCGAACCAGCTGACGCCGGCGTAGGCGCCACCGAGTCCGGCGGCGCCGCCGACGATGGCGGCGGCGACGACGAGCCCGACCACCTTGCCGGCACCCGACGACTTCTTCGGAGCCTTCGTGGCGACGGCCGTCGTGCCGGTCGAGCCGGTGATCGGCAGCGTCGGCTGGGCGTCCGCGGGTGTCACGCCGAACGCGGCGCCCGGAGCGCCGGGAGCCGGCTGACCCGCGTAAGAGTGGGGGTGGGGCGCGGGCTGACCGGCGTACCCCTGCGGACGCGCATAGGCGTGGGCGCCGGCCGGGTAGCCGGCGGGTGGCACAGGCTGGGTCGGCGCGGTGGGCTGCACCTGAGCCGAGGGCGGCGCGACCGGCGGGGCCGGCGGAACCGGGGGCAGCGCCGTGGCGGACGGCGCAGCCGGAGCGGCGGCGGGCGGGGTGGGCTCGGCGGGCTCGGCGGGCTGGACGGCCTCCGGCGCGGCCGCGGCGGGGGCCGGGGTCTCGGGCTGGGCGGGCGTCTGCGCGGCGGCCTCCGCGGCCGACTGCGAGGGGACGGCGGGGGTCTGGTCTTCCGGGCGCTCGCCCTGGATGTCGCTCATGGTTGCTCCTTCTGCCAAGCACTCACCACTGTGCCCACCGATGCTGTGCGTTTCTTATGTCGCGGTTGGGACTCGCCTATGCAACAGAGATGAGCCCGCCCGGTACTACGGTGAAGCGATGCGACAGATCCCCGGAGCATGGCACCGCACAGCAGCCGGCGCCGGACTCGTCGGTTCCGACGGGTCGATCCACCCCACCATCTTCGCCGAGATGTCGGCACTCGCGGCGAGAACCGGCGCGATCAATCTGGGGCAGGGCTTCCCCGATGAGGACGGCCCCGCCGAGGTGCTCGAAACGGCCCGCTCGGCCATCGGGAACGGCGTCAACCAGTACCCGCCGGGTCGCGGCATCCCTGATCTCCTCTCCGCCGTCGCGGAGCACCAGGACCGGTTCTACGGCCTCCACCTCGATCCCTCCCGCGAGGTGCTGGTCACGGCGGGAGCCACCGAGGCGCTTGCCGCGACGCTCCTGTCGCTGCTCGACGACCCCGACGACGAGGTCGTCGTCTTCGAGCCCTACTACGACTCGTACGCTGCGGTCGCCGCCCTCGCCGGGGCGCGGCTCGTGACCGTGCCGCTGCGGTGGCCGCACTTCCAGCCCGACCTCGACGAGCTGCGCGCTGCGGTGAACGATCGCACCCGCATCATCCTGGTCAACGACCCGCACAACCCGACCGGGGCGGTCTTCGGCGCCGACGTCCGCGACGAGGTGGTGCGCCTCGCCGAGCGTCACGACGCGATCATCGTGACCGACGAGGTGTACGAGCATCTCGTGTTCGACGAGCCGCACGTGCCGATCGCGACGCTGCCCGGCGCGTGGGAGCGCACGCTGACGATCTCGTCCGGCGGCAAGACGTTCTCGACGACGGGGTGGAAGATCGGCTGGATCTCCGGCCCCGCTCCGCTCGTCGACGCCGTGCTGGCGGTGAAGCAGTTCCTCACGTACGTGAACGGCAGCCCGTTCCAGCCCGCGATCGCGACCGGTTTGCGCCTCGGCGACGACTTCTTCCGCGGCATCGCGGACTCCCTGCGCGCCAAACGGGATCTGATCGGCGCGGGGCTTCGCGCGGCGGGATTCGACGTGTCGACCCCGGCCGGCTCGTACTTCACCGTCGTCGACGCGGCACCGCTGGGGGCGACGGATGCCGCGGCCTTCTGCCGCGCCCTCCCCGACCGCGCCGGGGTCGTGGCCATCCCGCTCACGGCCTTCGCGACCCCCGGACGCCGCGACGAGTACGCCACCCTCGTGCGCTTCGCCGCCTGCAAGCGGGTCGAAGTGCTCGAGGAGGCGGCAGCCCGACTCGCCCGGCTGGAATGAGTCGCCCGGTCAGCGCGGCCCGACGCCGAAGCGCCGCAGCGCGAGCGCCGGGTTGACGCGGCGCACGCGCTCGATCGCGCCGACGTCGAGATGGGCGACGGCGACGTCGGTCGACGTTCCGACGGCGGCGACCTCCACGCCCTGCGGATCGACGATGAGCGAATTGCCCACACCGAGGGGCGGCGGGTGGTCCGCCGCGGCCACGAACACGGTGTTCTCGATCGCGCGTGCGTGCAAGAGGGTGCGCCAGTGGTGCTCCTTGAGCGGACCGCGCACCCATTCCGCCGGCACGAGGAAGACATCGGCGCCGGCGTCGACGAGGAGACGCCCGACCTCGGGGAAGCGGAGATCGTAGCAGGTCATCAAGCCGAACCGCAGCCCGCCGAGCTCGAAGGTCTGCGGCTCGCCCGGCTCGCCCGGCTCGACCCAGTCCGACTCCCGCTGGCCGAACGCGTCGTACAGGTGCAGCTTGCGATAGTGGGCGATGAGACCCGCCTCGCCGACCGCGACCGCGGTGTTGCGCACGCGCTCCCCGTCGGTCGCACGCTCCAGCAGCCCCGCGACGATGGTCACGTCGTGCTCCGCCGCGAGCCGGGTGAGCGCCTGGACGAAGGGGCCGTCCAACTCCTCCGCGTTCTCGGCGAGCGACTCGTCGAACGGGTCGACGAAGTAGCTCGAGTACTCGGGGAACACCACGACGCGCGCTCCGCGGGTCGACGCCGCGGCCACGAGGTGCGCGATGGTCTCGAGGTTCACGGCGGCGTCGGCGGTCGGCGCGAACTGGGCGACGCCGACGGGCAGCGTCTGGGTCATCGGCGGTCTCCGTTCATGCGACGGCGCGCGCGGAGGATCGCGGGCACGACCAGCCACATCGCGCAGACGAGCAGTCCGAGCGGGATGAGGGCCCACCAGAACGCCGACCCGCCGAGCACGACGTCGAACACGAAGCCCACGACGCCGACGAGGAGCACCGCGACGGTCCCGAGGGCGATGACGAGGGCGAGGTGTCCGTACCGCACGACTTCGGCCTTCGCGCGCTGCTGGAACAGCGCGCGATGAAGCGCCACCGGCGCGAGGGCGACGATCGAGCTGAGCGCGGAGAGCACGACGAGCCCGAGATAGAACGCCTTCTGGGAGTCGGTGAGCTCGCCGAACGCCGGCTGGAAGGCCAGCGCGAGCAGGAAGCCGGTCAGGATCTGAGTGCCCGTCTGCAGGACCCGCACCTCCTGCAGCACTTCGCTCCAGTTGCGGTCGGCGCGCTCCTCCGGCGTCTCGTCACGACCGTCGACGCGGTCGTCTCGAGGGTCGGAATCGCGGTCGGGGCCATGCTCGGTAGGCATGCGTTCATCCTTGCCCGCCGCCCGCGATCGGGGCAAGCCGATCCACCCCGTGTCACGACCACCCCGAACCGCGTGCTAGGCTATTCCTTGTGCCGCGGGGTGGAGCAGCTCGGTAGCTCGCTGGGCTCATAACCCAGAGGTCGCAGGTTCAAATCCTGTCCCCGCAACAGAAAACACAGAAGAGGGCGTCCCGAAGGGGCGCCCTCTTCTGTGTTCCACCGCGGGAAATCACTCAGCCAGGCGGGTCCATCGCGCCGCTGAGGTCGTCGAGGAACCGTGCGATCACCGCGAGCTCCGCCTCGTCGTACTCCATCGCCACGGCCCGCATCGCACGGAGCTTCTCACCGAACACGCGGAAGAACGCGTGCCGCGCGTCCTCCGTGAGCACGACGACCAGGCCACGCCGGTCGCTCGGATGCGGCCGGCGCTCGAGGTGTCCCGAATGGGCGAGCCGATCGAGCAGCTTCGTCGTCGACGCGGTCGAGATGCGCAGATGATTGGCGATGTCGCGCGGGCTGACCGAGCGCCCCTGCCGCTCCCGGATGATCAGGAGGCGGAGCGCGGCGACGTCGGAGGCGTTCATGTCCATGTCGCCCTTCATGCCGCTGTGCATGCGCTCCATGGCATCGCTGACGGCACGGATGGACGTGAGCACACGCATCACCGCGTGCTCATGCTCCGTCTGCGGCACCCAACGTTCGGACATCATGGACGTTCCTTCCGACCCGTTGTAGCATCGCATACGTGATATTGCTAGTTTAACTAGCAATCTGAGAGGAATGACAGGATGCCCGACACCGACCACGTCGTCTTGCTCGACGATGACGGCCGCGCCATCGGCACGGCGCCGAAGTCCAGCGTGCACGGCCCCGACACCGCCCTGCACCTCGCCTTCTCCTGCCACGTCCTCAACAGCGACGGCCGGGTGCTGATCACCCGCCGTGCACTCACGAAGCGCACCTGGCCCGGCGTCTGGACCAACTCGTTCTGCGGCCACCCGCGCCCCGCCGAGCCCGTGCTCTCGGCGGTTCGCCGCCACGCCGACTTCGAGCTCGGGCTCAGCCTGACCGATCTGCGCGTGGCACTCCCCCTCTTCCGCTACCGCGCCACCGACGCCAACGGCATCGTCGAGCATGAGGTGTGCCCGGTCTACACCGCCTACACCGACGACGAGCCCGCGCTCAATCCGCTCGAGGTCCTCGATGCCCGCTGGGTCGAGCCCGAGGCGCTCGCGCTGTCGCTCGAGGCGACGCCGTGGGCCTTCAGCCCCTGGCTGGTGCTCCAGGCCCAGCAGCTGCACCTGTTCGACACGCCCGCGCGCGAGAGACGGGCGTCATGATCCCCGCGGCGGACGACCCCGACCTCCGGATCGCGATCGACGGCGCCCTCGCGCGCATCCGCGAGCGCGCGTCGGAACTGGGCCCGGCGTTCGGGGCGCTCGGCGCGGCGATCACCCGCTCGGCGCAGGGCGGCAAGCGCCTCCGACCGGCGCTGGTCACGGCGTCCTTCGACGCGTTCCGCACCGGCGACGCCAACGCGTCCGCGGTCCTCTCGGTCGCTGCGGCGTTCGAGCTGCTGCATACCGCGTTCGTGGTGCACGACGACGTGATCGACCACGACACGATGCGGCGCGGCGTGCCCAACATCGCCGGGGAGTTCCGCCAGCGTGCGCAGGACGACGGCGCCGACCCGGACGGCGCGGCGCTGGTCGGCGACGCGGCGGCGATCCTCGCCGGCGACATCCTGCTGCACGAGGCGTTCCGGCTCGTCGCCATGGCCCACACCGACGACGGCACCCGCGACCGGCTGCTGACGCTGCTCGACGACGCGGTCCTCATCTCGGCCGCCGGCGAACTCGCCGACGTCGAGAACAGCGTCGCGGCGCAGCATCCGTCCCGCGTCTCGACCCTCGATACGGCGTTCAACAAGACCGCGGTGTACACGTTCCGAGCACCCTTGCAGGCGGGCGCGCTGCTCGGCGGCGCCGACGGTGAAGCGCTGCGCGTGCTCGGCGATGCCGGTGGGCGGCTCGGCCTCGCCTTCCAGCTCGTCGACGACCTCATCGGGGCGTTCGGCACCACCGCGCAGACCGGACGCGACACCGGTCCCGATCTGCGCGAGAACAAGCGCACGCCTCTCGTCGCGCTCGCCCGCGAGGTCGGCGCCACGCCGCGCATCGACGAGGCTCTCGCCCTCGCGCGCACGGGGCCCGTCGCCGTGCGCGAAGCGCAGCTCGTCCTGGAGCAGACGGGGGCGCGACTGCGCCTCGTGCAGCTCGTCGAAGACACACTGGAGTCGGTGCGGGAGGACTCCCACGATCCCGCGCTGACCGACCGCGCCGGCGCACTCCTGCGCAGCCTCGCCGACGGCATCGAAGGACGGATCCCATGAGCACCGCGCGCACATCCGCCAGCACGGGGCTCGCCCTCTACGACCAGGCGGCGGCGGATGCCGCGGCCACCGTGATCGCGCGCTACTCGACGTCGTTCGGGTTGGCGTGCCGACTGCTCGGGCCGCGCCCGCGCCCGCACGTGCGCAACGTCTATGCCCTGGTGCGGATCGCGGACGAGATCGTCGACGGTCCCGCAGAGGAGGCCGGGCTCTCGCCGGAAGCCGCCGGGGACGTGCTCGACCAGCTCGAGCAGGAGGCGTTGTCGGCCGTCGACCGGGGCTTCAGCGCCAACCTCGTCGTGCACGCCTTCGCGCGCACGGCGCGCGAGTGCGGCATCGGGCCGGAGCTCGTGCGCCCGTTCTTCGCATCGATGCGCACCGACCTCGACACCCGCCGCCACGACGCCGCGTCGCACGACGCCTACGTCTACGGCTCGGCGGAGGTCGTCGGGCTGATGTGCCTGCAGGTGTTCGTCAACGCGGGTGGGCAGCATCCGGTCGTCCCCTCTCCCGAGCTGGTCGACGGAGCGCGGCGCCTCGGAGCCGCGTTCCAGGACGTCAACTTCCTGCGCGACCTCCACCACGACGAGGCCGTGCTCGGGCGCGACTACCTCGGCCTGTCCTCGGCCGACGGAGAGCGCGCCGCCGTGCTCGACCGCATCGACCGCGACCTCGCGATCGCGGCGAGCGCGATCCCGGCGCTTCCGGCGGACTGCCGGCGAGCGGTGACCGCCGCGCACGACCTCTTCGCCGAGCTCGCAGTGCGCCTGCGCGCCGGTGACGGGGGCGGTGAGCGGGTGCGTGTGCCCGACGCCGTGAAGGCGCGTCTGGCTGCGCGCGCTCTGCTCGGTTTCGCCCCGCGGGAGGTGCGCGCATGACGCTCCTCGACGGACCGCGGCGCGCGGTCGTCATCGGCGGCGGTGTCGGCGGGCTCGCCGCTGCCGCGCTCCTGGCGACGGAGGGTTGGGACACGACCCTCTTCGAGGCGCGCGACGAGCTCGGCGGCCGCGCCGGATCATGGGAGCGCGACGGGTTCCGCTTCGACACGGGCCCGAGCTGGTACCTCATGCCCGAGGTGTTCGAGCACTTCTTCCGGCTGCTCGGCACGTCTGCGGCGCGCGAGCTCGACCTCGTGCCCCTCGACCCGGCGTATCGCGTGTACTCGGATCCGTCGACCGGCCTCGCGCCCCTCGACGTGCGCTCCGGACGAGCAGCCGCCACGGCACTGTTCGAGAGCGTCGAGCCCGGCGCCGGCGCACGCCTCGACGCCTACCTCGACTCGGCGGCAGACGCCTACGACCTCGCCGTGTCGCGCTTCCTCTACGACACGTACGAGACGACGGCGGGCCTCCGCGACCCGGCACTGCTGAGACGGATGCCGCGACTCGCGCCCCTCCTGACGCGCAGCCTCGCCCGTCATGTCGAGCGCCGGTTCACCGACCCGAGGCTGCGGCAGATCCTCGAGTACCCCGCGGTGTTCCTCGGCGGATCCCCCTATGGCGTGCCGAGCCTGTACCACCTGATGAGCCACCTCGACCTGGGCGATCAGGTGCTGTACCCCCGCGGCGGCTTCACCGAGCTCGTGCACGCGATCGCGCGGCTGGCCGAGGCGGCCGGGGTCGCCATCGAGACCGGCGCCCGCGTGACCGCGATCACGACCGAATCCGGAGTCGCGACCGGTGTGGAGCTCGCCGGCGGACACCGCGTGCCGGCCGACCTCGTGGTGTCGGGCGCGGACCTGCACCACACCGAGACCCGTCTGCTCCCCCGCGCCGAGCAGACCTACCCCGAGGAATGGTGGGGCTCGCGCACCCCCAGCCCCGGCGCGCTGCTCGTGATGCTGGGCGTCGAGGGCCGGCTGCCGCAGCTCGCCCACCACACTCTGCTGTTCGCCGAGGAGTGGCGCGCGAACTTCACCGACATCTTCGGCTCCCGTCCGCGGATACCCGACCCCGCGTCGCTCTACATCTGCCGTCCCAGCGCCACGGACCCCGCCGTGGCGCCGCCGGAGCACGAGAACCTCTTCGTGCTCGTCCCCGTGCCCGCGGATCCCCGGCTGGGGCGCGGGGGCATCGACGGCGACGGCGACCCGGCGATCGAGACCGCGGCCGACCGGGTGATCGCCCAGATCTCCCGCTGGTGCGCCATCCCGGATCTCGCCGACCGCATCGTGGTGCGCCGCACGGTCGCTCCCGGGGACTTCGCGTCCGACCTCGGCGCATGGCGCGGGAACGCGCTCGGCCTCGCCCACACGCTCGGGCAGAGCGCCGTGTTCCGCCCCCGGAACACCTCGCGCAGGGTCCACGGCCTGTCGTACGTCGGGGCCTCCACCCTGCCGGGCATCGGCCTGCCGATGTGCCTCATCTCGGCGGAGCTCGTCGTCAAGCGTCTGCGGGGGGATCGCTCCCCCGGTCCCCTCGCAGAGCCGGCGAGGGTGTGACGGTGCCGGGGATCTACCTCGCCGCGATCCTCGCATCCGCCGCAGGTGTGCTGCTGCTCGACCGGCGCTGGCGCCTCGCCGCGTGGCACGCGCCCGCCCGCACCGCGATCGCCGTCGGCGTCGGCACGGCGTTCTTCCTCGCGTGGGACGCCGTCGGCATCGCCGCAGGCGTCTTCGTCAAGGGCGACAGTCCTCTTCTGCTCGGCGTGGACCTCGCCCCGCACCTCCCGCTCGAAGAGCCCGTCTTCCTGGCGTTCCTGAGCTATCTGGCGCTCGTCGCGTGGTCCGGCGCGATGCGTCTGACCGCGCGACGGAAGACGGATGCTGCGCCCCTGCGCTCCGAGGAGGCCCGATGACGTACGCCCTCATCGTCGCGCCCTTCGTCGCGGTCACGGCGGTCGTCGTGCTGCTCACCGTGCGGCGACCCGGCTTCGGGCGCCGGATGGCAGCATCCGTCATCGCCGCCGGTGTCCTCGTCGCACTCACCGCGGTGTTCGACAACCTCATGATCGCCGCCGGTCTGTTCACCTACCCGGAGGCGCTGATCTCGGGCGTGCGCATCGGTCTCGCGCCGATCGAGGACTTCGCGTACCCGGTCTGCGCGGCATTCCTCGTGCCCGCGGTGTCCACGCTGCTCGCACCCTCACGCGCGCGGCACGAGGAGGTGCGAGCATGACGGCCGCTCCGCCGCTGCGCGCGGGAAGCGTCGCACGGCAGCTGCTGGTCGCCTCGCGACCGGTCAGCTGGATCAACACCGCGTACCCGTTCGCGGCGGCGTACCTCATGACCACCCGCCAGGTGGACCTGACCCTCGTGGTCGGCACGCTGTTCTTCCTCGTGCCGTACAACCTCGCCATGTACGGCATCAACGACGTCTTCGACTACGAATCCGACCTGCGCAACCCGCGCAAGGGAGGTGCCCACGGCGCGGTGCTGGACCGCCGCATGCACCGCGTGACCCTGTGGGCATCAGGGCTGCTGTGCCTGCCGTTCGTCGCGTACCTGGCGGTGATCGGGTCCCCGCTGTCGTGGGTCGTGCTCGCGGCGAGCCTGTTCTTCGTCGTCTTCTACAGCGCGCCGCCGCTGCGGCTGAAGGAGCGGCCGTTCCTGGACTCGGTGACCAGCAGCATCCACTTCTTCTCCCCCGCGGTCTACGGTCTCGTCCTGGCCGGCGCCACGTGGACGCTGCCGCTGGTGGCGCTCATCGGAGCGTTCGCCCTGTGGGGCGTGGCTTCGCACGCGTTCGGGGCCGTGCAGGACGTCGTGGCCGACCGTGAAGCGGGCATCGCGTCGATCGCCACGGCGAGGGGAGCACGCTGGACCGTGCGCTTCGCGCTGGCCTGCTACGCCGCCGCCGGCGTGGCGATGCTCGCGACCACGTGGCCGGGGCCGATCGCGGCCGTGCTCGTGCTGCCCTACCTCGTGACGGTGTGGCCCTATCGCTCGATCGCGGATGCCGATGCGGCCGCCGCGACGACGGGATGGCGCCGGTTCCTGTGGCTCAACCAGTTCTCGGGCTTCGCGGTCACGCTGCTGCTCATCTGGTACGCCGTCCTCACCACCTGAACCGGGAACGCCGAAGGCCGTCCCCTCGCGGGAGCGGCCTTCGCGCCGTGCGTGCTACTGGCCGCCGCCCAGCTCGATGAGCGTCTCGACCGCGGCGGTGAGGCGTTCGTCGGCCTCGCCGTACGCGGCCCAGTCACCCGCCTCGAGTGCAGCCTGGCGGTCGAGCATCGCCTGCTGCGCCTCCTGGAGAGCGGCCTGGTAGTCGTCGGTCGGTTCCGTCGGCGTGGTCGGCTCCGTCGGCGTCGGCTCGGGGGTCGGCGCCGGCGTCGCGCCGGGCGTGGGCTGCACGTCGGTGTCGCCCGCATCGGCACCGGAGTCGCCGCCGAACAGCGTGTCGAGCGCCTCGTTCAGCGTGTCCTCGAACGCGATGTCGTCACCGAACGAGACGAGCACCTTCTGCAGCTTGGGCAGCTTCGTGCCCGTCGACGACTGGACGAACACCGGCTGCACGTACAGCAGGCCGCCGCCGACCGGGAGCGTCAGCAGGTTGCCGTTCAGCACCTCCGACTGCCCCTGTTTCAGCAGGTTGATCTGCGCCGAGATCTGCGGATCGGAGTTGAAGGTGTTCTGCACCTGGCCGGGACCGGGCACCGTCGTGTCGGCATCGATCACGAGCATCCGGAGCTTGCCGTAGTCCTCGCTCCTCACGCCGTCCTCGCTGCCGGCGTTCGAATCCACCGCGAGGTAGCCCATCAGCACGTTGCGCGTGTTGCCCGCCGTAGCCGCCGGGATGAACGACGTGAACATCGAGTAGGTCGGCCTGTCCTGATCGGGCATCTGCATCGTCAGGTAGTACGGCGGCTGCAGCGCCGTCTCTTCCTGCGGGTCGTTCGGCGTCTGCCAGCGGTTGTCGCTCTGGTAGAACGACCGCGCATCGTCGACGTGGTAGACGCCGAGGATCGTGCGCTGCACCTTGAACAGATCGGTCGGATACCGCACGTGGGCCATCAGGTCGCCCGACATCTCGCTGATCGGCTTGATCGTCGACGGGTACACCTTCTGCCACGACTCCAGCACCGGGTCTTCCTCGTCCCACGCGTACAGCGTGACGGAGCCGTCGTACGCATCGACCGTCGCCTTGACCGAGTTCCGGATGTAGTTGATGTCGTCGAGTGCGAACCGGGGAGCCGGGTTGGACGAGTCCGAGATCGCGGAGGTCAGGCTGACCGTCGAGGAGTAGGGGTAGTTGGCGCTCAGGGTGTAGCCGTCGATGATCCACACGATGCGGCCGTCGACGACGCTCGGGTAGGCGTCGTTGTCGAGCGTCAGGTAAGGGGCCACCTTCTGCACGCGCTCGCGCGGGTTCCGGTCGTAGAGGATCTGCGAGTCCTCGTTGACGTAGTCCGAGAACAGGATCTGCTCGGCCTGGAACTTGAGCGCGTAGATGAGGCGGTTGAAGACGTTGCCGAGGCTCGGTCCGCCCTCGCCGTCGAACGTCGTCTTCGTCTCGCCGGCGCCGTCCTCGCCCGACGGGTAGTCGAGCTCCACCGGTTCGGCCCCCGCGGGGGCGCCGACGATCGAGTAGGTCGGCGAGTACTCGCCGAAGTACACGCGCGGCTGGAAGTCCTCCTGGTCGGAGAGGAAGCCGGCAGCAGGGATGCCGCGTTCGAGGAACACCGGATCACCCTCGTTCGTGCGATCGTTGCCCTTCGCCGCCACGAGTCCGTACCCGTGCGTGTAGACGACCGCCGAGTTCTGCCAGTCCGCCGCGTTGCCCAGCTGGGCGAGGTTCAGCTCACGCACCGAGACCACCGTGTCCTGCGAGACCCCGTCGATGTCGTAGCGATCGACGTCGAGCGGGTCGGCGAACTGATAGTACGAGCGGTACTGCTCGAGCTGGCGGACGTTGGGCGAGATGATCGCCGGGTCCATGATGCGCACCTGGGCGGTCGTGGCCGCGTCGTCGCGCAGCTGGCCGGCCTCGACATCCGTCACGGCGGTGAAGTCCTGCTGGTCGAGGCCGTCGACGCCGTACGCCTCGTGCGTCATGTCGACGTTGCGCTGGTAGTACTCCTCCTCCAGCGCGAACCGGTTCGGCTGCACCTGGAACGTGTTGACCACCCACGGGTAGCCGACGCCGACGACGATCGCCGACACCACGAGCAGCGCCGTCGCGATGAGCGGGTAGCGCCAGCGGCCGATGATCGCGGTCACGAAGAAGAGGATCGCGACGATGACGGCGGCGAACGCGAGGATCGTCTGTCCGGGGATGATCGCGTTCACGCCGGTGTAGCCGGGGCCGGTGATGCGGTCGCCGGGTTCGACGAGCGTCTTGTACCGGTCGAGCCACAGGCTCGCGCCCTGCACCAGCAGGTAGAGGCCTGCGATCACGGCGAGCTGGATGCGCGCCGACTTCGAGATGCGCAGCTCGCGCTGGCCGATGCGCACCGAGCCGTACAGGTACGACACGAGCGCCGTGACGAGCAGGCAGATCAACAGCACCGCGGACGCGAAGCCGACGAGCGAGCTCCAGAACGGCATCGCGAACATGTAGAAGCCGGTGTCGAGGCCGAACTCGGGGTCGGTGGTGTCGGTGGCGACGCCGTTGAACCAGAGCCACGTGGTCTCCCACTGCGCCGAGGCGGCGAAGCCGGCGAAGAAGCCGAAGAAGATCGGGATGCCCCACATCGCGAGCCGGCGCAGCGGCTCGACGACCTCCTGATAGCGGTCGAGCTGCGAGCTCAGCCGCGCATACACCGGACGCAGCCGGTACGCGAGCTGGATGGCGAGCCAGACCGGCACCGCCATGCCCAGGAAGCCGACGACGAACATCACGATGCGGGCGACCCACTGGGTCAGCAGCACCTCCGAGAACCCGAGCTGGTCGTACCAGAGCCAGTCGGCATAGAGGCTGGCGAAGATGAAGAAGGCGACGACCAGCGCGGCGATGACCGCGAGGGTGATGGCGATGACACGTCGGGTGCGAGAGGGTGTGGCCGGGGTCGGCGCGGAGGTCGTGGTCACGTTCCCATCCTAGGCGCGGGATTCTCGGCGCCCGCCTTGTCCTCCCTGGGCGAAGTCTCAGAAACTCGCAACGTTTCGGGCACGATCCGTGAGATCAGTCCAGGGTGCAGACCGGGAGCGCGTCGAGGTCGCCGTCCTCGCGCACCGCATCCAGCACGGCCAGCGCGTCGTCGAGGTCCTCGACCGAGAACACCCGGAGATCACCGGGGATGTGGCCCACGACCTCGTCGCAGTTCGCCTCGGGCGCGAGGAACCATTCGGCTCCGGCATCCAGCGCCCCCCACATCTTCTGTCGGATGCCGCCGATCGGGCCGACCTCGCCGTCCGCGGTGATGGTGCCGGTGCCCGCGACCTGCTGACCGCCGTTGAGCTCGCCGGGGGTGAGCGTGTCGATGATCCCGAGCGCGAACATCATGCCCGCGCTGGGCCCGCCGACGTTGTTGAGCTGGATGGTGACGTCGATCGGGAAGTCGTAGTCGGTGGTGAGGTTGACGCCGAGGATCCAGACCGTCTCCCCGTCGTCGTTCGCGGTCTCCTTCGGGGTGACCTCGACCGTCTGCTGCTCGCCGTCCCGCTCGATGACCAGCTCCACCGGGGCGCCCTCGCCCTCGTTGATGATCGAGCGCAGGGCCGAGACATCCGTGAGATCCTCGCCGTTCGCTTCGAGGATCAGATCGCCCTGCTCGAGGATGCCCTCGGCCGCGGCGCCTCCCTGGACGGAGTGCACCGCCAGCGTCGCACCGACGTCGTAGCCGAGCTCGATCAGCGCGGCGGCGGTCGCCTCGTGCTGCGAATCGACCATCATCTGAGCGCTCTGCTCGTTGCGCTCCTCGGTGGTCTGGTCCTCGGGGAAGATCGCGTCGATCGGCATCACGGCCCTGCTCGGGTCGAACCACGCCATCGCCAGCTCGAACCACGACGGCGTGCGCTCGCGGTTGCCCTGCACCTGCACGGTGAGGAGGTCGAGCGAGCCGTCGGTCGGGTAGGTCTCGGCTCCCTCGACCGAGATCAAGGGCACCTCCTCGCCGTCGGCGTCCTGTGCACTGCCGAGCGTGTTGTAGACCGGACCGGGGCGCTGGATCACATACGAGGTCGGCAGGAACGTGATGACCAGCAGCACCACCATCGCGATCGCCAGTGCCCACACGCCGACCAGCGTGCGACGCGACATCCGCTGCCGGGGGGCGGGCTCGATCGTCGTGTTCTCGTCGAACAGGGCCACGCGGGACCTCTCTTCCGTGCCTTGTCGTTGGTGCGCCTGGTCGTTCGCGACCGGCGTAAGGCGTTCGGGGTCCCTGCCGGGGAGTGCGACGGATGCTGCGACTAGCGTAGAACGCATCCTCATCGACCGGCTGAAAGGCGGCTGAAGTGGCAGACGACGTCACCCCCGGAGGCGAGCCCAGCCCCGAGGACGACTTCCAGGAGCTCATCCGGCGGCTGTTCGGCGGCGCCGCGGGCGATTTCGACCCCGAGCAGCTCTCACGGCTGTCGGGCATGAACATCGACCCGGCCATGATGCAGGCGGTCATGCGCCAGCTGCAGGGTGCGTTCGCGAACGCCGACGAGACCGGCATCTCGTGGGACATGGCCGAGCGCCAGGCGCTCCACATCGCCAACCAGGAGGGCCTCGGCGTCACGGCGGGTCAGCGCACCGACCTCGATCAGGCGTTCGCGCTCGCCACGCTGTGGCTGAGCGAGGCGACCACGATCTCGGAGCTGGCAGCTCCCCCGGCGACGCTCACGCGCGGCGCCTGGGTCGAGGCGACGCTGCCGGTCTGGCAGGAGCTCGCCGCTCCCGTCGCGACCAGCATCGCCGATGCGCTCACGACGGCGCTGAGCGAGCAGGCGCCCGACGACATGCAGGGTCTCGTGCAGGGCGCGGGCCGTCTCATGCGCACGGTCGGCGGGTCGCTCTTCGCGTCGCAGCTCGGGCAGGTCGTCGGCAACCTCTCGAAAGAGGTCGTGAGCGGCGGTGACGTCGGCATCCCGCTCATGCCCGACGGCGAAGCCGCGATCCTCCCTCAGAACTTCGCCGACTTCGGGCGCGACCTCGAGGTGCCCGAGGACCAGCTCGCGCTCTACGTCGCGACGCGGGAACTCGCGCATGCGCGCCTCTTCCGCCACGCGCGATGGCTGCGCCTGCACGTCATCTCGCAGGTCACCGACTTCGCCCGGGGCGTGCACGTCGACACCGACGCCCTCGAGGACCTGGCGACGCGCTTCGACCCGTCCGAACCCGAGGAGCTGCGCCGGGCCATCGAGAGCGGCGCGCTGCTGCCTGCGCGCTCCGAGGCGCAGGAAGCGGCGCTCGCGCGACTCGAGAACCTCCTCGCGACGGTCGAAGGGTGGGTCGAGGTCGTGACCGAGGACGCCACGTCGCGGCTTCCCTCCGCGCAGCGGATCGCCGAGGCGGTCCGCCGCCGCCGCGCGGTCGGCGGTCCGGCGGAGCGGGCGCTGGGCTCGCTCGTGGGACTCGAGATCCGGCCGCGCCGCATGCGCGAGGCTGCGGCGATGTGGCGCTCGGTCACGGATGCCGTGGGCCCCGCCGCGCGCGACGCGCTGTGGGACTACCCCGACCTGATGCCGGGCGCGGCCGACATCGACGATCCCGCGGCCCTTGTCGCGCGGCTCGAGGCACGCGCCCGCGGCGAGGAGCCCGCCCGCGACGAGATGGACGACGCCCTCGCGCGCCTCCTCGCCGGCGAGGATCCCGACGCTTCGACGACGGCTGCGCCGGACGCCGCAAGTGAGGACGACGGTCCGGACGACGCCGCCGACGACGAGGGAGAGAGCGGCGCGCCGGAAGACCACCGGCCCGTGTAGCCGGCTGGACGGGCGTGGCATCGGCTCGTCCCCAGGCCGGCGGCGCCCGGCCCGTGTAGCCGGCTGGACGGGCGTGGCATCGGCTCCTCCCCAGGCCGGCGGCATCCGGGTGATCCGGGGCCCGGCCTGTGGATATCGGCGGCGGACGACGGAAGGTGCGCCAGGATCGGGCGCATGCTGCGACTCGACCCTTCCTATCCTCCGGTGTGGCGGACCGACTCGGCGCTCCAGTTCGGCGCCGAGCCCGTCGCGGTCCTCGACGATCCTCAGCCCTGGCAGCAGCGGCTGATCCGAGAACTCGAGCGCGGCATCCCCGACGGCGCCGCCGTCCCGTTCGCCCAGGCGCTCGGCGCCCCGGACGCCGCTGCGGCGACGCGGTTCCTGTCGCGCATCCGCCGGGCGCTGATGACGGATGCCGCACCCCCGCGCCGCGTCGTGATCCAGTGCGCCGACGAAGTGCCCGACGACCATCGCGACGCGGTCGCCGCGGGTCTCGGCGCGGCGGGCTTCGACGTCGACGTCGCGCACCGGTTCGACGACGTCGGAAGCGTCGGCAGGACTCCGGCGGCCGTCGTCTTCGTCGTGCATCGCGTCGTGCCACCCGGCGCAGCCGCCGCGCTCATGAGCGCCGACGTCGATCACCTGCCGGTCGCACTCACCGGCTCGGGTGCCGAGATCGGACCGTTCGTCCAGCCGGGCCGCAGCGCGTGCCTCGCGTGCGTCGCCGCTCACCGTCGCGACAGCGACCCGTCGTGGCCGGTCGTCGCGGCGCAGCTGCTCGGGCGGGTGGTCGAGAGCGAGCCTTCGGTGCTCTGGGAGTCGGGCATCGTCGCCGGACGGCTCATCGCGGAGCGCGCACGGAACCCCTCGGCCGGCCGGACCCGGTCGGTGACCCTGCGCGCCGGCTCGCTGCACCGGGACGTGCGCTCGCACCGCCCGCACGCAGAGTGCCGTTGCCGATCTCTCGGAGGAATCGAGACGGCTGCCGCTCCCGTACACCTCGTGCCCACGACAGCGACAGCGTTCGCCCGGCCCGCGTGATGCCCACGTACGCGAGGCGCCGCTCCTCGTCGACCTGCTCGAACGTCGTCGCGTACGAGATCGGAAGAAGGCCCTCCGCGACGCCGACCAGATGCACATGCTCCCACTCGAGACCCTTGGCCGCGTGCAGGGTCGCGAGGGTCACCGTCCGCATCGCCGGCTCGTCGTGCGCCTTCGCGCGTGCCGTGAGTTCGTCCGCGAACGCGCGCAGAGTCGTGCCGGCGGGCGCCTCCTCCGCGAGGCGCAGCAGCGCAGCCCGCGCCTCCCACGCGTCGCGCAGCGCCCCGCCCGCCTCGGGCGGCTCGTCGGTGAGCCCTCGCGAGCGCAGGATGTCGCGCACGGTGTCGACGAGGCCGCTCTCGATCGGGGCCACCGAGGCGGCCCGCAGCTCCATCACCGCCTGCCGGACCTCGGGCATGTCGAAGAAGCGGCGGCCGCCGAGCACGGTGGTCGCGATCCCCGCGTCGGCGAGCGCGGCCACGAGCTCGGCGGACTGTGCGTGCGCACGGTAGAGCACAGCGATGTGACCCGGATCGGCGCCGCCGGCGATCTGTGCTCCGATCCGTGCGGCGACGGCACGGGCCTCGTCGCGGTCGTCCTCGAACGCGGTCACCGTCGGGACGGGGGCGGTGTCCGACTCGACCTCACGGTGCGCCGCGGCGGACAGGTGCAGCGCGCCCGGGCGCCCGCGCATGAGCTCGTTCGCAACGGCCAGGATCGCAGCACCCGATCGGTAGTTCGTCTCGAGACGTACGACCCGGGCGCCCTCGTAGCGCGCCGGGAAGTCCAGCAGGTATGCGGCATCGGCGCCGGCGAACGAGTAGATCGTCTGGCTCGCATCGCCGACGACGCAGAGATCGCGGCGATCGCCGAGCCACAGTTCGAGCAGGCGGTTCTGCAGAGGTGAGACGTCCTGGAACTCGTCGACGGTGAAGTGCCGGTACTGCTCGCGCACCGCCTTGGCCACCTGCGGCTCGGCCTCGAGCATGCCCGCGCACGCGAGCAGCACGTCCTCGAAGTCGAGCTGGCGGCGTTCGTCCTTGAGCTTCTCATACGCGTTCTGCAGGGCGACGACGCGGTCGACCCCGAGCCGGCCCACGCCGTTGGGGCGGGCCGTCGCGTACGCGTCGATGTTCAGCATCGACACCTTGCGCCACTCGATCTCGGAGGCCACGTCGCGCAGGGTCGCCACGTCGGGCGCCAGGCCGATGCCGTCCGCCGCGTGGGCGAGCATCCGGACCTTGTTGTCGATGATGCCCGGCGCGCTGTCTCCCGCGAGGGTGGGCCAGAAGAAGTTGAGCTGCGCCAGCGCCGCGGCGTGGAATGTGCGGGCCGACACTCCGCCCACGCCCATCGCACGCAGCCGGCCCCGCATCTCGCCGGCGGCCTTGGTGGTGAACGTCACTGCCATGACACGTCCGGGCGAGTAAGCGCCCGTGTCGACGCCGTGCGCGATGCGATGGGTGATGACGCGGGTCTTGCCCGTGCCGGCGCCGGCCAGCACCACCACGGGTCCTCGCAGTGCGGTCGCCGCCTCGAGCTGACGCTCGTCGAGCCCGGCGAGGGCGTCGGCGCTCACGCGCGCTCCGCGTGCCAGTCGGAGATGAGGCGATGCGCGATGGAGGCCCGCCCGGGCAGCACGACATCGCCGTCGCCGGCGAGGGCCCGGCCGATCTCGTCGCGCGTGAACCAGCGGATCGCCGCGATCTCCTCGCCGTCGGCTCGCGCCGCCGCGTCATCGCGCGACTGCGCGAGGAAGCCCACCATGAGGGAGCGCGGATACGGCCACGCCTGCGAACCGCGGTAGGTCACCGTGGCGACGTGGATGCCGGACTCCTCGGCCACCTCCCGCCGCACCGCCGACTCGAGCGACTCGCCCGCCTCGACGAACCCGGCGAAGCACGAGAACCGGTCGGCGCCCCACAGTGCATTCGACCCGAGGAGCAGCAGGTCCGGATCGTCGGCGCTCGTGATCGCCACGATCACCGCGGGGTCGGTGCGCGGGAAGTGCTGGCGCCCGCAGTTCGGGCAGCGGCGCGACCAGCCGGCGTCGCCGAGGTTCGTGCGCGTGCCGCAGGCCGGGCAGAAGGGTGAATCGACCAGCCAGCGCCCGAGGCTCAGCGCTTCGACGAAGGCACCCGCGTCCTGCGCCGACAGCAGGGCCCCCACCGTACGCAGACCCGCCCAGCCCGCCGGTGCGGCGAACAGCACGTCGTCCTGGGAGGCGAAGACCGCCGTGAGCAGCGCACCCCCGTCGTCGGCACGCCCGAGGAAGGCCCATTCGGCTCCGTCCGGCACGTCCGCCGGCGCGTGCCACTGCAGGGCATCGGGTGCGGCGAGGGGCGCGGAGTCGCCGACGATCACGAGGACACGGGTCGCAGCATCCGTCTTGGCGGTCTCGATGAGCCCCGGCGTGAGCCGCTCGTCGGCTGCCCGATCGAGGCCTGGGCGGGCCAGCGGGTTCAGGCTCGTGCTGTCGGGCGCCGTCATCGAAACATGCTCCGCTTCGTCGTTCAGGGCCGGGCGTGGCGCGGGGACGGACGAGCGCGACCGACCTACCCTGGGCACATGGCACGCTCACCCCTCACTCTAGCCGCGTCGGTCACGTCGGCTCTCCCGCGGGTCGGCGTCGTCGGAGTCGGCGCGCTCACCGAGGGAGCGACCGGCCGATACGACGCAGCGGTCGCCGACCTCGACGACGGACGCCGTGTGGTCGTGCGGGTTCCCGCCGACGCGTCGTCCGCGCCCGAGCTCGCCGCGGAGGTGCGCGCGCTGCGCGCCCTCACCCCGGGTGTGCGAGGCCTCCTCCCCTTCCGCGCCCCCGAGCTGCTCGGCGAGGCGGGGCTCGGCGACACGCGAGTCGTGGTCGTGGACTTCCTCCCCGGCTATCGCGTGGATGCCGCCCATCTGCCTCCCGGGCGCGGCGCGGCGACCTCGCTGGGTGCGGCGCTCGCCGCGCTCCACGCCCTGCCGCACTCCATCGTCAAGGGCGAGGGGCTGCCCGCGCGCACCCCGCAGCAGGTGCGCGCCGACGTGACGAGGCTCATCGAGCGCGCCGTCGCGACGCGGCGGCTGCCGGTCAGCCTCGCCGATCGCTGGCACCGGGCCGTCGATGCGGACGAGCTGTGGCGCTTCGAATCCGCCGTCGTGCTGGGCGGGGCGGGCGCTGCGTCGTTCCTCTTCGAGGATCTCGACGGTGTGCCCACCGTCACCGGCCTTCTCGAATGGCACGGCCTCTCGATCGGCGACCCGGCGACGGATCTGCAGTGGCTCGCGTCCGCGCCCGACGCGGCCGACGACGTCTACACCGCCTACGTCGCCGACAGCGGCCGCGCCCCCGACGCCCGGGCGCGCGAGCGCGCGCGCCTGTACGCCGAGCTCGAGTTCGCGAAGTGGCTCGTGCACGGGCACGACGCCGCCCGCGACGACATCGTCGCCGATGCGGTCGAGCTCCTCGATTCGCTCGCCGCGGGCGTGGCCGGCGACGACATCGTCTCGGACGCCGCACTCGACGTGGATGATGCCATCGCGCTGCTCGAGCGCACCCCCGGCGCCCCGGCGGCGACGATCGACACGTCGATGCAGACCGACGCGTACGACCCCGACGAACTCGCGCAGTGGGTCGCCGACGAGGACGACGGGTCGCGCGACGCCGGCGGCGCTCGGTCGCCCGCATCCGGGTCCTTCGACGCGCCGGCCACCGCCGACGCCGACGAGCTCGCGGCATTCCGGCCCGTCGACCTCGACGAGGACGCGGTGCGCGTCCCCGCGCTGCACGCCGGCGACGACGTGTCGACCGCGCCGATCACACTGCCGGGCGCGGACGCGGCCCAGCGAGCGACATCGCGCCACGGCGAAGCCGACAGCCGGATGGACGCCGCCGCCGAAGCGGAGCGCGCCTCCGAGGCGGCCCTGCGCCGCTGGCTCGCCGACTGACGCGCCGCCCCCGGCTCAGCCCCTGAGGACGACGTCCGCCGCGACGTAGTAGAGCGCGACATCGATCTCGTCGAGCGGCACGCCGTGCTTGGAATGGTAGGCCTGCCGATACAGCTCGAGCTGCAGCATCCGTTCGTCCTTCTCGGCGGGGGTGCGTGGAGCGACGCCGGTCTTCCAATCGACGATCTCGATGCGGCCGCCGCGGTCGTCGCGCCGGTAGACGGCGTCCAGCTTGCAGATGACGATGTGCGGCAGGCCGTCGGGTCCGATCGTGGTGAAGTCGATCTCGGTCTCGACCTCGATCGGCTGCAGCGACGCCCACTCCGAAGCGAGGAAGCGCTCGCGCAGCGCGGCCAGCGCAGCGGCGTCCTCCGCGGATGCCTCGGTGCCCGGCAGATCCTCGTCGGTCTCCCACAGCGCGTCGTCGAGCGAGCCGCCGAGCCCCGTGCGGCCCGAGCGCTGTTCGACCCACGCGTGGAAGAGGGTGCCGAGTCGCGTCTGACGGAAGGGCCGCTCGGGCATCGGGCGTGCAATGCCCGCCAGCGTGCCCTCGAGGTCGGCGACGTACTCCTTGTACCGCGACGCTGCGATGCGGACCGGCGCCGTGTGAACCGGCCGCGCCCGGCGCGCCTCGCGCTCGGCGAGCAGGAGCGCCGCCTGCGGATCGAGCGCGGCGCGCGGGCCTTCGAGCGCCGTCTCGACCGCCGCCGCGGCGCCGGCGACCGTCGCGCGACGGGCGCCCAGCGGGTCGATGGGCCACTGGAGCACGCGACGCTCGCCCTGATACGGGTCGTCGCCGGCCTCGTCATCCGGCAGCGACACGTCGAGCGCCTCCGCGATCTCGGTGAAGAAGGTGCTGCGGGTTCGCGGGCGCTTGGTGCCCGACCACGTCGCCCCTGTGAGCAGCAGGTGGTCGCGGGCGCGGGTGACCGCGACGTACGCCAGGCGGCGGTCCTCCTCGAGCTGCCTGGCGCGATTCGCCTCCACGAAAGCCTCGATCGCTCCCTTGAGCTCCTGCTGCGTCGCTGCGGACTGCCAGCCGAGCGCCGGCAGCCAGGCCGAGTCGCCGCGGAACGCGTACGGCAGCACGCCGAACCCGAGCCACGCCTTGGTGTCACGCGGTGCGCTCGGCAGCTCGTCCTTGACGAGGCGCACGACGGCGACGGCATCCCACTCCAAGCCCTTCGACCCGTGGATCGTCAGCAGCTGCACGACGTCGTCCTCGGGCGGCTCGGTGCGCGGCGCGAACTCGTCGAGCTGCTCCGCATGATCGAGCCAGGCGAGCAGGCTCGAGAGCGACCCGGTCTCATCGGCGGCGAGGAAGGCGTGCACCTCGTCGACGAACGCCCGCAGCTGCGCCGACGCGATGCGAGCGGGACCCCGCGACTCGTTCGCGGCGAGTTCGATGTCGAGCCGCAGCTCCAGCTCGATCAGCCGCACCAGCTCGGGGATCGGCATCCCGCTCGCCTGACGGAGTCCCGCGAAGACGGATGCCGCGTCCCTCAGTCGTTCGCGTGCCGCGGGCGTGAAGCCCGCCAGCCACCCGTGGTCGGGCTTCTGCCGCAGTACGAAGTCCAGCGCATCGACGAGCGAGCCGTCGTCGTCGGCGGCGCTCCCCCGGATGCGCTCCACGACCTCGGGCGCGAGAGGCTGCAGGGCGGTGTCGTGCCGGGCGAGGCGGCGCGACAGGGCCGCGAGCTCGCGCAGGTCGGGAAGGCCGATCGCCCACCGCGGCCCGGACAGCAGACGGATCAGCGCCGAACCCGCCGACGGATCGCTGATGACCCGCAGCGTGCAGACGACGTCGACCACCTCCGGAGTCGAGAGGAGACCACCGAGCCCCAGGATGCGGTGAGGGATGCCGCGGCGCCCGAGCGCGTCGCCGAAGCGCACCATGTGCTTCTTGCTGCGGAACAGGATCGCTCCGGTGGTCGAGCGACCGTGGTGTGCGCGCTCGGCGCGCACGCGCGCGAACCACTCCGCGACGCGGTCGGCCTCGGTGTCGAGATCGGCATCGAAGCCGAGCTCGACGACGCCGGCGGGTGCGCCCGGGCGCGGTTGCAGCTCACCGACCGCAACATACGCCGAAGCCGCGAGCGGAGCGAGCACGGCGTTCGCGGCGGTGAGCACGGCGGCGCTGTTGCGCCAGCTCGTGAGGAGCGAGTACTGCGCGCACTCCGCCTCGGGTGAGAACGCGGCGGCGAAGCCGCCGAGGTTGCCGGCGCTGGCGCCGCGCCAGCCGTAGATCGCCTGGTGCGGATCGCCGACCGCCATCACGCCGGTGCCCGCGAACAGCGCGGACAGCAGATCCGTCTGCACGACGGAGGTGTCCTGGTATTCGTCCAGCAGCACCACACGGTAGCGATCACGGAGCTCGTCGGCCACGGCGCGGTGACCCGTGACGACCTCCAGCGCGCCGGCGACCTGGTCGGAGAAGTCGATGACCCCGAGCCGCAGCTTCTCGGCGGCGTACTCCCGCGCGAGATCGGCCAGCAGGGCCAGCGCGTCCACGCGATCGGCGGCGTCGGCCACGTCGGCGTACACGGTGGTGCGTCGATTCGTCGACGGCAGCTCGCGCACCGTGCGGAAGCGGCCGGGGAACGCGGCGAGCGCGTCGAAGTCCACGAGGTTGTCGACGCCGTCACGTGCGATCCGCAGTGCCGCGTCGACGATGGTGCGCACCGCTTCCCCACGCTGCTCGAGTCGCGGGTCGTCGGAGGCGAACACCACGCGTCGCATGAGGAGCCACGCGGCGGACTCCGAGAGGACCGCGGCCTCCGCATCCCGACCGATCCGCAGCGCGTGCTCGCGCACGATCTGGTCGGCGAAGCTGTTGTACGTCGCGACGCTCGGCCGGTGCAGCAGCGCGTCGTCGACGGAACCCTGCGGGATCGCGTCGACCAGGCGTGCCAGCGTGTCGAGCACGCGGTGACGCTCGGCGGTCGCCCGTGCCCCGTCGACGCCGGAGCGCTCGAGTTCACCGAAGGCGTCCAGGCGCCCCGCCTCCGCGAGCACGGGCAGCGACGACAGCAGGCCGAGGCGCTCGAACTCGGCCAGGCATGACAGTCTCTTCTGGATGCGCTCCGCGAGCTCGCCGGCGGCCTTGCGCGTGAAGGTGAGGCCGAGGACCTCGTCGCGGCGGACGATGCCGTTCGCGACCAGCCACACGACGCGGGCCGCCATCGTCTCGGTCTTGCCGCTGCCGGCGCCGGCGACGACGAGCGCGGGGGCCAGCGGCGCCTCGATGACCGCGACCTGCTCGTCGGTCGGCGGGAACTGTCCGAGTGCGGCCGCGATCACGCGCGCCGACAGCAGCGGAGTCGAGGACGCGGACTGCGCGCCCGCTGCCTGCACGATCGTCACGAGGCGCTCACCGCACCGACGGTGTGGATGCGGCACAGCCCATAAGAGTGCTCGTCGCGGCAGTGCTCCTCGTAGGGCGCGGTGAAGCTGTCGCCTCGCATGACCGCGACCGCTGTACGGATGCGGCCGACGAACGCGTCGCGGCGCTCGTCGTCGAACGGCGGCTGCCAGGGTGTGACGTAGTCGGCCGTTGTCGCGGTCGGCCGCAGCACGAGGAGCTTCGCGCCGCCCGGCGCGCGACCCTTCGCCTCGGGGATCGCCCCCGACTCGAACGCAAGCTGATAGGCGGCGAGCTGCGGGTTCTCGAGCACCTTCGCGTCGGTCTGCGGTTCGCGCTTGCCCGTCTTGAGGTCCATGATCACGACGCTTCCCTCCGGGGTGAGCTCGACGCGATCGATGTAGCCCGACAGGATCACGCGGTGCTGCGCGGACTCGCCGTCAGGGCCGGCCGCCGGGGCGTCGCCGCCGGCCTCGCGTTCGTCGAGCGGGATCACGACTTCGAAGTGGGGCTCGGCGCCGATGAGCGTGCCGCCGGCATCGTCGAACCGGCGCAGGTAGAGGTGGAGTCGGCGCACGAGATCCCGCGCTCGGGTCTGCTCCGCGCGGTCGCGCCATGCGGCCTCGAACGTGAGCTCGCCCCAGCGGGCCTCGACCTCGGCCCACAGGGCCGTCTCGTCGTGGCCGGCCGCGTGCTCGAGGGCAGCGTGGATGATGGTGCCCAGGCCGGCGGTCGTGCCGCCCGGGTCGCCGCCGAGATCGGCGATGACCCAGTTGAGCTCGCACTCCTCCAGGGCGTGCAGACGTGAGGGCGAGACGCGGACATCCTCCCGCGAGAGATCGCGCAGCGGCCCGGTCGACGTCGGCCCCGCGACGCCATACCACTCCCGTGGTGTCGCCCCCGGAACCCCGGCATCGGCCAGGAGCGCCAACTGTTCTGCGGCGCGGGCCGCCGGTGCAGCGAGCGCGGCCGGAGAACCCGGCGCCGGCACCGCGCGCCACCCCGCCGTCGTCAGCGTGCGGCGGTGCCGCGCGACGAGTCCGCGAAGCGACACCGGGTGATCGAGCTCGAACGGCTCCGGATCGGGCAGCAGCTCGAAGAACACGCTCGGGCCGGTGTCGTCGTCGTCGACGGCCGTGACGATCACTTGCGCCGTCGCGCGCGAGAGCGCGCGGGCGAGGAGCCGCAGCTCGTCGTGCATCGCGGCCCGGCGGCGGTCGAACGCGCCCAGCGTCTCGCCGTGGGCACGGGTCGCGGCGTCCGCGAGGCGCCACGTGTCGAGAAGGCTGCCGCGCAGACGGGTGTTGGGCCACACGCCGTCCTGCACGCCGGCCACGACGACGGTGTCGAATTCGAGCCCGAGCGCACCTGCAGGCGTCATGATGCGCACGCTGTCGTCGCGCGTGGGCGCCTCGAGCCGGTCCTCGGCGACGCCGCTGTCGAGGATCGATCGCACGAACACGCGCGGATCCGCGTCGAGCGAGCGCTCCACGAACCGCTTCGCGGCCTGGAAGAGCGCCACCAGCGCGTCCAGGTCGCGATGGGCCTGCTCGGCGAGCGGCCCGTTCCCGCGCGCGAGCTCGCCCCACGCGCGCTCGAGCCCGCTGCGTTCCCACGCGGTCCACAGCAGCTCGTGCGCCGTCGCCCCGCGATCGAGCTCGTCGTGCAGCACCTCGAGCGTCCGTGCGAGCGACGCGGCACGACGGGCTTCGCGGGTGTCGAGCAGATCGAACTCGAGCGGACGGCGCATCGCCGAGAGAACGAGGTCGCGCCCGGAGCGCTCGGCGACCTCGGCGCCTGCATCGTCGGCCACCGTCCGCGCATCGCGCTCGCCGTCGTCCGCTCCGCTGTCGAGCATCCGGCGCAGCTCGGCGTGGCGCAGCGCCGAGCGCAGCCGGCGGAGCTCGATCACGTCGAGCCGCCCGTACGTGCCGACGAGCGCCTCCGACACGTCCTCGAACGTCCACTCGTCGCGCGAGGCGAGCTCGATGAGCCGCAGCAGATCGGCCACCGGTCGCACCGCGCCGAGTGCACGGCCCGGCCCGCTCGAGCGCGCAGGCACCTCCCGCGCCGACAGCTCGGCCTCGAGGGCGGCGACCTGTCGCGTGTCGTGGGCGATGACGGCGCATGCGCTCCAGGGCACGCCCTCGTGCACGTGGCGTTCGCGCAGGACGCGCGCCACGGCGTCGTACTCCTCCGCCGGAGAGCGGAGGGTGAGCACACGCACCGATTCGTCGGCCTCGGCACCCGTCGCGGCGCGGCGATGGGCGACGACCCCCACGGCGCCGATGCGCTGCGTCACGCGGCCGACGAGCTCGCGCTGCCACGCGGTGCCGCGGTGCCCGTCGGAGAGCACGTGCACGGCGCCGAGTGACGCGGCGAGCCGCGCGAAGTTCTCCGGCGTCGCCCCGCGGAACGAACCCGACCCGACGTCCGGATCGCCGAAGGCGAGCACCGCCGCGCCCCGCGCGCGCACCGCTTCCAGCAGCTCCACGCCGCCGAGGGTCAGCTCCTGGGCGTCGTCGACGAGGACGACCCGCACCCGGTCGACGGCCGGGCTGCCGGCCGGAGCGTCGCGCAGCAGCCCCACCGCCTCACGGACCAGACCCGCGGCATCGCGGTGTGCGCCGCGCATGTCGTCCCGCACGTGGAGGTATTCGCCGAAGAAGGAGGAGAGCGCCACCCACGCCGGCAGCTCGTGGCGTTCGCCCAGCTCGCGCAGCCCGCGCGGCGGGATGCCGAGCGTCGTGCACTCAGCCAGGAACGTCCGCACCTCCGTGCGGAACCCCGCGGTGCCGCGGATCGCGGGGCCGAGCCACTCCGGCCAGCGCCCCACGCCGGCCGCCTCGTCCTCATCGTCGCCCTCGAGGAGGTCGCGGATGATCTGGTCCTCGTCGCCGCCGGTGAGCAGCTGCGGCGGATCGGCGTCGGCCGCCACCGCGTGCGCCCGCACGATCTGGAACGCATACGAGGCGACCGACCGGGCGAGCGGTCCCGTCGTCGCGACCCCGACCGCGAGCCCGAGGCGGTCGCGCAGCGCGGTCGCCGTCTGCCGCGACGGGGTGAGGACCAGGATCGAGTCGGGGTCGAGGCCGGCGCCGACCAGTGCGCCGACGCGCGCGATCAGCGTGTCGGTCTTGCCCGTTCCCGGTGCCCCCACGATCACGCCCGACGCGTCGGGCGGCAGCGTCAGCACCGTCTGCTGACACGAGTCCGGCGGGATCGCCGCATGGTCTGCTCTGCCCGAAGTCACTCTCCGACGCTAGCGCGAAGGGGCGACATCGGCCGTTCGCCCAGAGCGTTCCGGCGACGGGCAGCAGCCCCTCCGCGGTGTCGTAGAGTTGCCATGCGTCCGGGGAGCCCTCAGCATTCCAGCGCTCAGGAGCCGTCCGCCATCCGGCTGACGAACCGTCGCCCCGCGCAGGAGGTCAGTCACGTGGAGATCCGCATCGGCATCGCGAACACCGGCCGCGAGCTCAACTTCGAGACGAACGAGCCGGCGGCCGACGTCAAGAAGTCCGTCGCCGCGGCGCTCGACGCCGGCGCCACCCACGTCACCTTCGCCGACGCGAAGGGCAACTCGTACATCGTCCCCACCGCGGGCCTCGCGTACATCGAGCTCGGCTCCGAGGAGTCGCGCCGCGTCGGCTTCGTCGCCTGAGCGGACCGGCGACGTGCAGATCCTCATCGCGTTCATCGTCGGCGCGGTCATCGGCGTCGGCATCCACTTCCAGCTCCACCAGCGCCTGACTCGCGGCGTCGTCCTCGCGCCGATGATCGGCGCCGTGTCCGCCGGCGTGGCCTGGTCGATCCTCACGTGGGCGGGAATCGGCATCGACACGCCGTGGCCGTGGCTCGCGGCGCTCATCGTGCCGATCGTGGTGACCTACCCGGCGATCATCCTCATCTCACGCGCGCGCGTGGCCCACGATGCGCGCGAGAAGGCACGCCTCGGCATCGGCTGAGCAGCTCGATCGCCCCGGCGGGCCCGGCGGCGCAGCATCCGTCCGCCGTCAGGCAGCCAGCCCCATGTCGTCCATGCGGCGCGAGTGCGCGGCCATGAGCTCGGTGAACACCGGCTCCACCTTCTCCTCGGCGGCACGGCCGAGGTCGGTCGGCCGGAGGGCGGCACGCGCGATGAGCAGCGTGTCGCCGACGAGACGCCTGCCCCACAGCGCCAGCAGCGATTTCCACTCCGCGTCGCTCGAGATCGCGTGCGAGATCAGCTCCACGATCGCCTGACGGTCGGCGTCGGCCTGCAGGATGCGCGCGACGCGGTCGCCGGTCTCGCCGTAGCTCGCGGAGAGCGCGAGGTAGAAGTCGTCGAGCATGCCCGCCGTGATGTGCACCGACAGCATCGTCTCCTGCGGACGCACGCCGTGCGTGGCCGCCCGGAAGGCGTCCAGCGGCTCGCGGAACGGGCGCATGATCTCGGTCGGGTCGTCTCCGCGTTCGCGGATGAGCGCGACGAGCGCCTCGTGCTTGGTGAGCGCGGCGCCGGCCGCCCGCGACACGGCCTCCTTCTCGCCGAGCTCGGGAATCGTCTGGATCAGCTCCGTGAGCGTCTCGAAGAAGCCCAGCTGCAGGTAGGCGGCCTGGCCGAGGAACGTGTCGATGTCGGGAGCGAGCTCCTCGAAGTCGACGCGATTGCCGCCGCTCAGCTCGTCACGCGAGCGCAGCTGGAGCTTGCGCCCCGTGTCGCGGCGCTGCCAGAACCACTTCACCATGCAGGAAAGCCTACGAGGGGAACACCGCTTCCACGCTCGCGCCGGGGTCCTCCGGTATCGTGGGTGTCGGCCCCGGCGTCGGATCGGGGCGCCCGCGCCTGTGGGAAAGAAGGGCGTGGATCGCACTTCCGCCCGCGCGGCGACCTCGCAGAGGCCTCATCTCGCGCCCGGGCATGAACCCAGGCAGCATCCCACTGCCGGACAGGCACACATCGTGACGACCTTCGCCGAACTCGGCGTTGATCAGGACATCGTCGACGCACTCTCCGCAAAGGGCATCGTCGACGCCTTCCCCATCCAGGAGCAGACCATCCCCCTCGGCCTTCCGGGCCAGGACATCATCGGCCAGGCCAAGACCGGCACCGGCAAGACGTTCGGCTTCGGGATCCCCGTCGTCCAGCGTCTCGGCGCCGACCCGGCGCCCGGGGTCAAAGCGCTCATCGTCGTCCCCACCCGCGAGCTCGCGGTGCAGGTCTACGAAGACATGGACATGCTGACCTCGAACCGCTCGACGAGCGTCGTCGCCATCTACGGCGGCAAGGCCTACGAGGGCCAGATCGACCAGCTGAAGGCCGGCGCGCAGATCGTCGTCGGCACCCCGGGCCGTCTCATCGACCTCAACAACCAGCGCCTGCTCGATCTGTCGAACGCGACCGAGGTCGTGCTCGACGAGGCCGACAAGATGCTCGACCTCGGCTTCCTCCCCGACATCGAGAAGATCTTCTCGAAGGTGCCGGCCGTCCGGCACACGCAGCTCTTCTCGGCGACGATGCCCGGCCCGATCGTGGCGCTCGCGCGCCGCTTCATGTCGAACCCGATCCACATCCGGGCGACCGACCCCGACGAGGGGCTCACGCAGGCGAACATCCGCCACCTCGTGTACCGCGCCCACTCGCTCGACAAGGACGAGGTCATCGCCCGCATCCTGCAGGCCGAGGCCCGCGGCAAGACGGTGATCTTCACCCGCACCAAGCGGGCCGCGCAGAAGCTCGTCGACGAGCTCAACGACCGCGGCTTCAACGCGGGTGCCGTCCACGGGGACATGAGCCAGGAGTCGCGCGAGCGCTCGATGGCGGGCTTCAAGGCGGGCAAGAAGGATGTGCTCATCGCGACCGACGTCGCCGCGCGCGGCATCGACGTCGACGACGTGACCCACGTCATCAACCACACCATCCCCGACGACGAGAAGACGTACCTGCACCGCGCCGGCCGCACGGGCCGCGCCGGCAAGACGGGCATCGCTGTCACGTTCGTCGACTGGGAGGACCTGCACAAGTGGGCCCTCATCAACCGCGCGCTCGAGTTCGGCCAGCCCGAGCCCGTCGAGACGTACTCGTCGAGCCCGCACCTCTTCTCCGACCTCGACATCCCCGCGGGCACGAAGGGCCGCATCGTGACGGCACCCAAGACCCAGGCCATCCGCGTCCAGCCCGAGCGGGCGGCGGATGCTGCCGCCGAGGCCGAGACGAACGGCCAGGCTCCGAGCCGCCGCCGTCGCCGGCGCAGGTCGGGCTCGGAGGAGCGGGTCGGCTCCTCGTTCCAGCCCGCGGACGGCGCCGCCGCCTCCCACGACCAGGCCGCGGCGGCGAGCACCGACGGCGACCGCTCGACCGACGGCGGCGGCACCCACGACGGCGGCGGCAAGGAGCACCACGACGGCAAGCCCGCCCCGCGGCGCCGGCGCCGGCGCCGCGGCGGCAGCGGCGGCGGGTCCGCCCCCGCGGGCGGTGCCACCGTCGGCGCCTGAATCCGCGCTTCTCCTGTCGCGGCGCCGGCCGACCGCGCCCCGACACCCCGAAGGGGCGCGCACCCCGCGCGCGGGGCGCCCCGGCCGCGCCTTCACGCACGCCCCACCAAGC
>NZ_JBHTUV010000016.1:0-96698 GCF_042793475.1 Microbacterium sp. NPDC056569
ACGCGTTCGCGTCGATCCTGACCGTCGCGGCCGGCGCCGCCGGGACGCCGACGCTGGGCGGCGCCGCACCGACCCTCATCGTGACGACCACCGAACGCGACCTGGCCGATGCGGGCGGGGTCGCGTTCGTGGACAGCGCCGCCGGTCCGGTGCCGGTGCCGGCGTCGTTCGCCCGGCACACCGGCTGCCACGGCACCATCCACCGGCTCACCCTCACCCCGAACGGTGCGATCAAGGCGCTGCACGTCGAGGACCGGGTCTTCAACCACCACCAGCGCAAGGCGATCGGCGCCCGCGACGGCGGCTGCATCATCCCCGGCTGCACCGTGCCCGCCGCCTGGTGCGAAGTGCACCACGTCGTCGACTGGGCCAACGGCGGTCCCACCTTCGTCGACAACGGCGTGCTGCTGTGCTGGCATCACCACCACGGCATCGAGACCAGCGGGTGGGAGATCCGCATGATCGACGGCATGCCGCAGGTGCGACCACCCGCCTGGATCGACCCCCACCGACCATGGCGCGGACCCAACCGGCTCCTGCTCCACCAACTCAGACGCGCCAGGTCCGCATAGACCACCCCATCACCCCTCGAACCCTCCGCCCACCCAGCCGAAGGGCGACACTCGGGGTGCCCGACAGCGACCGGGAGCGGGGAATGCGTCAGCCATGCCCTGAGCTATACCTTCGGGGGCATACCCGGCCCCCGAGATACCCAGCAAGGAGCACCACCGTGCGCGCACTCATCCATTCGACCTTCGGCGACCCGACCGACGTTCTCGAGGTCGCCGAGCGACCGCTGCCCGAGCCGGGTCCCGGACAGGTGCGGGTGCGAACGGTGCTCTCGCCGATCCACAACCACGACCTCTGGACGATCCGCGGCACGTACGGGTTCAAGCCGCAGCTGCCTGCCGCCTCGGGCACGGAGGCCGTCGGAGTGGTCGACGCTCTCGGCGAGGGCGTCGACGAGCTCACGCTCGGGCAGCGCGTCGCCACCGGCGGAACATTCGGCGTATGGAGCGAGTACTTCGTCGCGAAGGCTGCCGGGCTCGTCGCCGTGCCGGAGGCAGTGAGCGACGAGACAGCGGCCCAGCTGATCTCCATGCCGTTCAGCGCGCTGAGCCTGCTCGACTTCCTGAACGTGCAGCCGGGCGACTGGATCGTGCAGAACACCGCCAACGGCGCGGTCGGCAAGCTCGTCGCGCAGTTCGCGGCGGCGCGGGGTGTTCACGTGCTCGGCCTCGTGCGCCGCGACGCTGGCGTGCACGAATTGGCGGGGCTCGGCATCCGTCATGTCGTGTCGACCGAGTCGGATGACTGGCGGGAGCGCGCCGCGGAGATCCTCGGCGAGAGCGCGCCGCGTGCGGCGGTCGACTCCGTCGGCGGGGAGGCAGCCGGCGACCTGCTGTCGCTGCTCGGCGAAGGCGGCACCCTCGTGTCGTTCGGGTCGATGGGTTCGAGCACGCTGCAGCTGTCGGCGGGCGATCTCATCTTCAAGCAGGCGACGGTCAAGGGCTTCTGGGGCAGCAAGGTGAGCCAGACGATGGATGCTGCGACCCGCGGTGCGCTGTTCGCCGAACTGGTGCAGCGCATCGGGGCGGGCGAGGTGGCGCTGCCGGTCGACGCCGTGTTCCCGTTCGAGCAGGCACGCGAGGCTGCGGCCGCGAGCGCCGTGGCAGGACGCGCGGGCAAGGTGCTGCTGCGGTTCTGAGCGCGTACGAGTGGGTCGCGCCGGTGGCGGCGTGGCCCACCGCCCCTCACGCTTCGGCGAGAAGCACGGTCAACGACACGATGACGCCGTTCTCGACGGTGATGAGATCGATGCCCCGTACGACGGGCGCTCCGGCGGGACCGAATGCCCACGGCAGCACTCCGGTCGTGTCGGAGGTGTAGGCCGGTCCGTCCTCGACGAGGACGAACTCCTCCGGCGCCTCCTTCAGCAGCGCCCCGGCATTGGCGAGCACCGCCTCGGGGCCGACGACGATCCCCTCGGGATCGGTCAGGACCACCTCAGGGGAGTAGGCGCGAGCCGCGGCATCGCGCCGTTCGGCGGCATCCCGATTCCCGAAGACGCCGTGGAGGTTCAGACGGAGGAGTTCTGCGACGGTGCTCATGGATCTTCGAACCAAGAGAGGTCCGAGGATCTTCCCGATCATTCCCTCAATCGACCGGCGGCGCCGGGCGCCGCGGCGCGGGCGGCGGGGGAACTTCCTTCGCGGCGATGATCGCGCCGCGCGGGATGCGCTCGACGCCGCGCTTGCCGTCGACGACGACCGTCGCGGCATCCGCGCTCAACAGTTCGCCGAGGGCATCCGTCGCCTGACCGCTGGGCAGGATGTAGCGGACGACCACACGGTGACCCGGCTCGGGGAGGTTCACCATCGCCCGGGCGAGTAGTCCTTGAGGAAGACGCCGAACAGGTCCTCGCCGGCCTCGCCGCGCACGATCGGATCGTAGACGCGGGCGGCGCCGTCGACGAGGTCGAGCGGCGCGTGGAAGCCCTCCTCGGCGAGCCGCACCTTCGTCGGATGCGGGCGCTCGTCGGTGATCCAGCCCGTGTCGACGCTCGTCATGAGGATGCGGTCGGTCTCGAACAGCTCGCGCGCGCTGGTGCGCGTGAGCATGTTCACGGCGGCCTTGGCCATGTTGGTGTGCGGATGCCCCGGACCCTTGTACCCGCGATTGAAGACGCCCTCCATCGCGCTCACGTTCACCACGTATGTGCGGCGCGCGGGGCTCGCGGCGAGCGAGGCGCGCAGCTTCGACACGAGCAGGAACGGTGCCGTCGTGTTCGCGAGCTGCACCTCGAGCATCTCGAGGGGGTCGACCTCCTCGACGCTCTGCACCCACGAGTTGGTGTGGTCGAGGTCGGGGATCAGGCCACCGGCGTCGATCGCCGTGCCGGCGGCGAGGCGCTCCAGCGAGCTGGACCCCGCGGCCATCGCCTGCTCGGTCAGCTCGTCGGCGCGCGCTGCGGCGGCGGCGAGGATCGGGTGGGCGGTCACCGAGCGCTCCAGCGCCTGCGGGTGCCGGTCGTTGGTGTGGCCGAAGGTGACGAGCTCCGGAAGCGGTCCGTCGGGCAGCGGCGCGAGCTCGGCGTCGACGAGCGGCTGATACGCACCGGGCGAGCGGCGCACCGTCTGGGTCGCGTTGTTGATGAGGATGTCGAGGGAGCCGGCCGCTGCGACGTCCTCCGCCAGCCCGATCACCTGTGCGGGATCGCGCAAGTCGATGCCGACGATCTTGAGGCGATCGATCCACTCCGGCGCGTCAGGCAGGCTGCTGAAGCGACGGACGGCGTCACGGGGGAAGCGCGTCGTGATCGTGGTGTGAGCACCGTCGCGCAGGAGACGCAGCGCGATGTACATGCCGATCTTCGCGCGGCCCCCGGTGAGCAGCGCGCGCTTGCCGGTGAGGTCGGCGCGTGCGTTGCGCTTCGCGTGGCTCATCGCCGCACACGTCGGGCAGAGCTGGTGGTAGAACGCGTCGACGACCGTATACGGCTGCTTGCAGATGTAGCACGCGCGCGGCTTGAGGAGGGTGCCGGCGGTGGGCGCCGTCGTCGAGCTGCTGATCGGGATGCCGCGGGTCTCGTCGTCGATCCGGTCGGGCGCTCCGGTGGCCGTGGCGGCGACGACGGCGCGGTCGGCGGTGGCGATCGCCTCGCGGATCTCACGGCGCCGCACCTTCTTGACCGCCTTGAACATCGCGGCGGTCGCGCGGCGGACTGCCACGTAGTCGGGGTGCGACTCGTCGACGGCCGGCATGGCGGCGAGCACTCGCAGGGTGGTCGCCAGATCATCCGGGTCGATGCCGCTCGGCGGCAGGTCGGAGGGCGCGGGGGAATCGGGAAGCACACGTGATTTTACGCCGGAGCGTGTGGGTGATTCCTGTTAGCGTGCCTTCGTGACCACCTCGGACGCCGCCCCGACTTCGACCCGCAGCATCCGTGTGTCCGCTGCGGTCATCCTGAACGATCGCGACGAGCTGCTGCTGGTGCGCAAGGCGGGCACGACCGCATTCATGCAACCGGGCGGCAAGCCGGAGGTGGGGGAGTCGCCCGACCAGACCTTGAGCCGCGAACTGTTCGAGGAGCTGGGGCTGTCGGTCGAGCCGGGGGAGCTGCGGGCGCTCGGCCTGTTCACGGCCGCAGCCGCCAACGAGCCGGGGTTCCTCGTCGTGGCGGATGTGTTCGTCGCCGACATCGGGGATCAGGAGCCGGTGATCGCGGCCGAGATCGAAGAGCTCCGCTGGGTGTCCAGGGCCGAAGCCGACGGCCTCGAGGTGGCGCCGCTGGCGCGGGAGAACTTCCTGCCGGCGTGAGGCGGCTCAGCCCGCGGTGGTCGCGTGGAGGTCGGACTCGAACGACGAGCCGTTGAGGTCGAGGTAGAGCCGGCGCTCGGTGATCGACACCGTCATCGTGTTGCGACGCTCGAGCGAAGCCGTCGCCGAATCGAAGAATCCCGGGTCGAAGCTGTAGAGCTTCACCTCGTCGGCGCGGTGGATCTTCTTTCCCGCCCACGGCGCGGCCACCTTCGCCGGATCGCGATGGGTGTACACCGCGACGCGCGCGCCCGCCAGGCTGCCGGTGTGCAGGCGGGCGGCGTCCGGGGCTCCCACTTCGATCCACGCCACGAGCGCGCCGGTGAGATCCCGCACGAGCACGGCCGGTTCGTCCGTCGCCGAGATGCCCTCGCTGAAGGAGATGCCCTCTTCGTACTCGAGCGCGTACGCCAGCACCCGCGTCAGCATGAAGGCGTCGGTCTCGGACGGGTGCCGCGCCACGCGTACCGACAGATCCTCGTAGACCCCCCGATCGACGTCTGCCAGCTGAATGTCGAAGGTGTACATCGTCACGCCGATCGCCATGGGAATCGAGCCTACGCGGTGGGGCGAAATGTAACGCGTGTTACAGTCAGCGCATGACGACTGATACGCCTGTGTCCTGGCTCGTGGTCATCCCCAGGGTTCCGGCGGAGCCGTCGCGCCACCGCGTGGCGGTGTGGCGGGAGCTTCGTCGTGTGGGCGCGGTCCCCGCGGCATCCGGAGCCTGGACGATGCCCGACCTTCCGGCGTTCACCGGAGCGCTCCCGACCGTCCGCGAACTCGCCCAGCGCGGCGGCGGGACGCTGGCCGTGCTCAGGGCCGATTCCCACGGCGACGACGACATCGCGGTGCTGCGCGATGCGTTCCTCGCCGCACGCACCGACGAGTGGGAGGAGTTCATCGCCGACTGCGGAAAGTTCTCCGACGAGATCGATCGGGAGATCGCCAAAGCGAAATTCACCTTCGGCGAGCTCGAAGAAGAGGAGCAGAGCCTCGAGCGCCTGCGCCGCTGGCACCGGGACCTGCGTCGCCGCAACGTCGTCGAACTCGGCATCGCCGCCACGGCGACCCAGGGGCTCGAAGACGTCACCGAGAAGCTCGCGGGGTACGCCGAGCAGGTGTTCGCCGCGAACCTTCCCGGCGCGGCCCAGGGCTGAACGGATGCCGGACTGGACCATCGCCGTCATCTCGGTGCTGGGCGGACTCGTTCTGATCTGGCTGGCGCTGCTGCTGATCCTGTGGGTGCAGCACCGTCGGGCAGGCCGTGACGTCGACTGGCGCCAGGTCATGCGACTCGTCGCCGACGTGGTCGTCCTGGTGAAGCGGCTGATCGGCGATCCCACGGTGCCCCGGGAGACGAGGTGGTGGCTCGGCGGACTTCTGGTCTACCTGTTGCTGCCGATCGATCTGGTACCCGACTTCATCCCGGTGCTGGGGTACGCCGACGATGCGATCATCGTCGCGATCGCGCTGCGCTACGCCATCCGGACAGCCGGTGAGTCCGCGATCGAACGTCACTGGCCGGGGACCCCGACGGGGTTGGAGGCCGTGTTCTCCCTCACTCGCGTCGGTTGAGCGACCGAATCTGGGCGCTGCCTGTTGGCTGATCTTTTCCCAAGTTTTGGTGGAGGTTTCCCGAAGATGCCCTAGGTTGTCTGCATGACTGGGGAGGCAACACGGACGCGCAAGTCATCACGTGCGCGTCGCATCGTCGCGATCGCTGTCGTGTTGCTGGTGTGGCTGGCGATCTTCTTGGTGGGCGGACGGACATTCAGTCAGCTCAACGACCTGGGGACGAACGACCGGGTGCAATTCCTTCCCGCCAGTGCCGAGTCGACGCAGGTTCACCAGCTGCAGTCGAGATTCCGGTCGGAGGGATTCTCGTACGCGGTCGCGGTCTTCAGTTTCGACGAACCGGTGGACGACCACGCGGCCCCTCTCATCGAGCGTGCCGTCCAGCGGATAGAGCCGATCGACGGCGTCGCGATATCGAGGGCCACGCCGGTGATCGTGTCGGAGGACCGTCTCGCGGCTGAGATGGTGATCCCCGTCGATTCCGCCGGAGAACTCGACGAGGCCGTCGCGGCCTTGCGCGAGGGACTGCGTGGCGCTGTGCCCGATGCGTCGGCCGTGTACATCACCGGCGGCGCAGGATTCGCCGCGGACATCATCTCCGCGTTCGCCGGCATCGACGGGCTCCTGCTGCTCGTCGCGCTGGCCGCGGTATTCATCATCTTGATCGTGGTCTACAGATCGCCTTTGCTCCCGCTGATCGTGCTCGGTACCAGCATGTCGGCGCTCTGCGGAGCGGTGCTCGTGGTTGCGAGCCTGGCGCGATCGGGCTCGATCCTGCTCGCCGGCCAGACGCAGGGCATTCTGCTGATCCTTGTCGTAGGCGCGACCACCAACTACGCGCTGCTGTACATCTCGCGGTACGTCGAAGCGCTGACGCACCATCAGTCCCGATGGGACGCCACGTGGGACGCGCTGCGGCGGTCGTGGCAGCCGATTCTCGCCTCCGGGCTGACGGTGATCGCGGCCCTCATGGTGCTGCTCGCGAGTCAGTTGGACTCCAACCGCACACTGGGGCCGATCGCCTCGATCGGCATCGTGTTCGCACTGCTGGCGTCTTTCACCCTGCTCCCCGCACTGCTGATGGTGGCCGGGCGCGCGGCGTTCTGGCCGCGCAGGCTGAAGACGGCGCCGGCCGACGCCACGGTGCTCGAGGGTGTCGGGGTGTGGCCACGCCTCGCTCGCTTGGTCGGCCGCCGTCACCGGGCGGTGTGGGTCGTGTCGACGCTCGCGCTCGCGGTGATGGCCCTGGGGCTGACGCAGCTCAATGCGGAGGGCTCGCCTTCCAGCGAGTACGTGATGGGCGAGTCGCAGGCGCGGACTGGCCTTGCTGTGCTGGGAGAGCACTACCCCGCCGGGTCGGGGACGCCGGCCGTCGTCGTCGTGGACGTCGATCGCTCCTTGGACACCGTGGCCGCCGCGCTCGCGGTCGACGGCGTCGACCACGTCCGCATCGCGACGCTGGGCGGTCCGTCTCCGATCACTCCATCGGGCGTGCAACCCTTCGCGGCGGGTTCCGGGATAGCGCTGGCGCCACTCGTAATCGACGGAAGCGTCCTGCTGGAGGTGACGCTCACTTCCGCCGCGGACACACCGGGTGCCGAGCGGGCGGTGCGCGATCTCCGTATCGCTTTGGATGCAGTGGGGGACGACGTTCTCGTCGGTGGGCAGACCGCGATCGACGTCGACGCCAACGCCGCCGCGATCACCGACCGAACGCTCATCATTCCGGCCGTCCTCATCGCCATCACGTTGATCCTGATGGTGCTGCTGAGATCCATCGTCGCGCCGCTGATCGTCATCGGCAGTGTCGCTTTGTCCTTCGCCGCAGCCCTAGGCGTATCGGCGATCGTCTTCAACACGGTGTTCGGCTTCTCGGGCGCCGACCCGACAGTGCCGCTCTTCGCCTTCGTCTTCCTGATAGCACTCGGGGTGGACTACAACATCTTCCTGATGACCCGGGCACGCGAGGAGAGTCTGCGGCACGGGACGCGCCAGGGGGTTCTTCGCGCGCTGGTGCTGACAGGTGGGGTGATCACGTCGGCCGGCATCGTCCTTGCTGCGACGTTCGCTGCCCTCGGCGTGCTGCCGCTCCTCTTCCTCGCGCAGATCGCGTTCATCGTCGCATTCGGCGTCCTGCTCGACACATTCGTCGTGCGCACGCTGCTCGTGCCCGCGCTCGCGTACGATCTCGGCCGCCGTATCTGGTGGCCGGGCCGGCTCTCGGGTGACGGCTCCGATCGCACGCACGATGCGAGCGCCGAAGCGCCCTCGATCGAGGGCGCGGCGAACTCCGAAGAGCCCGCACGGGTCTAGTGCCCACGCCCGCTCCGACGGCTGAGATCCTCCGTCGTGCGGGTCGTCCGAGCGCTTCGTCCCGCGCCTCCTCGAACCTTGTGTTTGCCTTTAGTCGATCTCAGAACTCGGTCAATACGTCATGCCAACTGGTGATTTCCTGACGATTGCCTTGCGATCACGTGGATCAGGGAGTAGACAGTCCTCGCAGTCGTTTTTGCCCGACGGCTGCGTGGCGGGCTCAACTGGGGGGTCCGGCGCCTGACTGGGGACTGGGTGGCGACACCCTTAGGAGGCAGTTGCCGTGGATGCAACGATTTCTTCACGCGCGCGCGTCGCACCGGACGGATCCGCGCGATTGCGGATCTCAGCGGCGATCGCAGCGATCATGGCCATGGTCGTGACGCTGCTGCTCGCGCCACCACCACCGGCGGCGCAGGCCGTCACGGACGACGATCCGTCGTTCGTTCTGACGCAGAACGATCTGGAGTTCATCCTTCGGCAGATCCAGATCTCCGAGGCGCACGCCGCTGATGAGCTCAACCCGTCGAACTACGAACTGTACTGCCCCGGTCAGGGCACCGCGGCTCAGAACTGCGTGCCGGACATCATGCGGCCCGCCGGAGTGCGCACCGTCGACGGGAGCTACAACAACCTCGTCGCTGGTCGCGGCGGTTACGGTTCGTCGGACGTCGCGTTCCCGCGACTGCTGCCGGAGCTGTGGCGTCAGGCGGAGCCGGAGGCGTTGGACCTCGGCTTCGAGGCGAACACACCCGAGCAGGTCGCAGTGTGCGGTGGCGCCACGACGTGCTACTCGCAGACCGACGGGAATGTCTACGACTCCCAGCCGCGCGAGATCAGCAACCTGATCGTGGATCAGACGACGAGCAACCCCGCGATCCAGAACCAGATCGACGCCGGGACGGCGATCCCGGTTCCGGGCACGGACCGCGTCACGATCCCCAACACGGCACCCGATGAGGAGCTGTCCGCCCCGTTCAACACGTTCATGGGCTTCTTCGGACAGTTCTTCGACCACGGACTCGACCTGGTGGGCAAGGGCGGCAACGGCACCATGATCGTCCCCCTCGAGACGGACGATCCGCTCTACTGCATCCCCGACACCACGCCCGCCGGCAACCCGCTGGGTGGCGTCCGCGCGAACGCGCCGGGCGCTGAAGAGGTTCACTGCAACCCCGAGGCGAACTTCGTCACGTTGTCGCGTGCAACGCGGATCGACGACGCCAATGGCGACCCGACGAACCAGCACAAGAACATCACCTCGCCGTTCATCGATCAGAACCAGACGTACAGCTCGCACCCGGCGCACCAGGTCTTCCTGCGTGAGTACGCGACGGTGGACGGCGTCCCGCAGGCGACCGGCCTTCTCATCGAGGGTGTCGAAGGGGGCATGTCGACCTGGGCGGATGTGAAGGCGCAGACCACCGGTGTCCTCGGCCTGCCTCTGACGGACGCGGACCTGCTGGATGTCCCGCAGGTCGTCGTCGACCCCTACGGCAACTTCGTCCCCGGTGAGAACGGGTTCCCGATGTACGTCATCGTGAACGAAGCCGGCGAGACCGACACCCTCGAGGGGGCGCCGGGCGGAGCGACGATTCCGGCCGGATGGACGAAGGTCGGCACGGGCCACGCCTTCCTCGACGACATCGCGCACGGCTCCACGCCGGTCGTCGGCGAGGACGGTGCGCTGCTTCCGCGGTTCAACGAGGACGGCACCCCGGTGCTGGACGAGAACGGCGAGCCGGTGCTCACGGGCTACGACAACGCGACCCTCAACGCCCACTTCATGGCGGGCGACGGCCGGGTGAACGAGAACATCGGCCTCACGGCAGTCCACGCCGTGTTCCACGCGGAGCACAACCGGATGGTCGGCCAGATCCTCGAGGTCCTCGACGGCGCACGGCCGGAGCTCGAGGCTCAGGACTCCGCAGAGCGCGGCGGTATCGCCGAGTTCGCAGCGGCGTTCCGCGGTGAGAACCACGCGTACGCCTCGGACCGTCCTGAGGACCAGCTCCCGGGCTACGTGCCCGTGGGAAGCGGTGCGGCCCCGGTCGCCGGCCAGGCCGATGACTGGAGCTTCGAAGAGCGCCTCTTCCAGGCCGCCAAGTTCGCGACCGAGATGCAGTACCAGCACCTCGTGTTCGAGGAGTTCGGGCGCAAGATCTCGCCGACCATCGACGCTGTCGTGTTCAACGAGAACAGCTACAACGCCGACATCAACGCAGCCATCACCGCGGAGTTCGCTCACGTGGTGTACCGCTTCGGTCACTCCATGATGACCGAGGAGATCGGACGCGAACCCCTGCTCCAGGGCGGCTCCGGTGCGATCGAACCTGACGGTGCCGGCGATGTGCCTCTGCTCACCGGGTTCCTGAACCCGGACGAGTTCGACCACAGCGGCACGCTCAGCCCCGAGGAGGCTGCAGGAACGCTCATCAACGGAATGACGTCACGCGTCGGCAGCCAGATCGACGAGCACGTGGTCGACGTCCTGCGCAACAACCTGCTCGGGTTGCCGCTCGACCTCGCGACGTTGAACCTCCTGCGCGGTCGCGACGCCGGTGTTCCGTCGCTGCAGACCGCTCGGCAGACGTTCTACGAGGCGACCGGTGACGACGACCTGCGGCCCTACGTGAGCTGGAACGACTTCGGTCTCAACACGAAGAACGGCAACAACTTCGGTCGAGCCGGTGAGCGGGCCTCGCTCGTCAACTTCGTGGCGGCCTACGGGACGCACCCGACGATCACCGAGGCGGAGACGCTCGCGGAGAAGCGGAACGCCGCAGCGCTCCTCGTCAACGGTGCGCCGCTCGGCGAGGAGTTCGTGCTCCGGATCGCCGGCGCCGACCGCTTCCAAACGGCCGCGCGCATCAGCGAACGGCAGTTCCCGGCCGGCGGACCGGTGCCCGTCGTGTACATCACCGACGGCATGAAGTTCCCGGACGCCTTGGCCGGCGGCGCTGCCGCGCGGGCGGAAGGCGGACCGATCCTTCTGGTCGCCAACCGCCTGGATGGCGACATCCCGCTGGCCACCGCGCTCGAGCTCGAGCGCCTCCAGCCGGAGCGGATCGTGGTCCTCGGTGACACCAACTCGGTCACCGCGGCCACCATCAACAACCTCCGCGGGTACACCTCCACCGACGAGGTGACGACGATCGGAGGCGTCAACCGGTTCGAGACGGCCGCGCTGATCAGCGAGCGGACGTTCGATCCGGGGGTTCCGCGGGTGTTCGTCGCCGACGGCTACAACTATCCGGACGCGCTGGCGGCCGCGGCGGTTGCTGCGCGTGATGGTGTGCCGATCCTCATCACTCCGCGTGATGCGCTCGATCCGTACACCGCGGCGGAGCTCGATCGACTCGACCCCGAGGAGATCGTCGTTCTGGGAGGCGCGCCCTCCATCAGCTCGAGCACGTTCGGAGCGATCTCGCAGTACGGTCCGACACGCAGGATCGCCGGCGCGGACCGCTTCGAGACGGCGGTGGAGATCAGCCGGGAGTTCTTCCCGGACGGCGCCGACCGGGTCTACCTGACCAACGGGCGGAACTTCCCGGATGCCCTCGCGGCTGGTCCGGCAGCCGGCCTCGCCGGTGCGCCGATCCTGCTCACGGAGCCCGGCTCGGTCCCGGCGGTCGTGCTGGAAGAGATCGAACGCCTCGGTGTCGCGCAGATCCATGTGCTCGGCGACCCCAACGCGGTCTCGCTGGCTGCGGAAGCGCAGGTGGCGGTGTTCGCTCCGCCGAGCCAGGATCCGCCCGCGGACAGGGTCGAGTTCATGAACAGCACCGGCGCGTGGGCCGGGGTGGAGTCGGGCCTCAACAACGTCGACTTCTGGGTCGGCGGGCTTGCGGAACGCCTCAACCCGTTCGGCGGCATGCTCGGGTCGACATTCAACTTCGTCTTCGAGACGCAGTTGGAGAAGCTCCAGTTCGGCGACCGGTTCTACTACCTGTTCCGCAACCAGGGCGAGCAGCTGTTCGCCGCGCTCGAGGGCAACACGTTCTCGGACATCATCCAGCGGAACACGGATGCCTCGAACCTGCCGGCCGACATCTTCGCCCTGCAGGACCCGATCCTCGACGTCGACGACTACATCGGCGGAGAGCCGCTTCCCGCGGGCCTGATCCTCGAAGGTGACGGCACCTACCGCTGGAGCGGCGACGAGCACGTGCAGCTGCACGGTTCGGCCGAAGACGATCGACTCCGAGGCGACGAAGGTGACGACGCCGTCTGGGGTTACGCCGGCAACGACCGCATCGAGGGAGGGTCTGGCAACGACGCTCTCGTGGGCGGCTCGGGAGACGACATCATCACCGACGCGTTCGGCGACGACAACCTGAAGGGCAAGCAGGGCAACGACGTCATGCACAACGGTCCCGGCGACGACCTGTCGATCGGTGGCCTCGGCGATGACTTCATGATCAACGGTGGCGGTGACGCGACCACCCTGTTCGCAGGGATGGGCGACGACATCACGCTCGGCACCACCGGCCGGACGACAGTGTTCGGCGGTGAGCACGATGACTGGGTCGAAGGCTCCAGCCACGCTGATCTGCTCCAGGGTGATAACGCCGACCAAGCCCAGAACGACACTCTGGGTGGAAACGACGTGGTCATCGGTCGGTTCGGAAACGACGACATCGAGGGTGAAGGAGGCGACGACATCATCGTCGGCACCTCGGTCGGCACCGACCGGCACCTCGGCAACCTCGGGTTCGACTGGCTGACGTACTACGGCACGTCGGAAGGCGTCGTGTCCGACTGGGCCTTCAACCGGGTGTTCGAGACGCAGAACCAGCTGGCCTCGCGCTTCGATCTCCTGGAGGCATTGTCGGGCAGCACCGGCAACGACGTCCTGCGCGGTCCACTCGTGGAGCCGGACGACTTCACCACCCTCAGTGAGGCGCCCCTGAACAAGGCGACTGAAGCGTCGCTGGATCTGGTGGATGGACTCGAAGCGATGCTGCGGCCGACGGCGACGCCGGAAGGCGGCGAGCCGATCGCGCTCGGCGACTTCGCACTGCCGATCCTGCGCGACGCGCCGGAGATCGACGCCGACGGCGTGCACAAGGTGATGATCGCCGGGCCTGGAAGTGACACGGTCGAGGGACGTGGTGGAAACGACTACCTCGACGGCGACGCGATGCTGCGGGTTCAGCTCGAGGCGACGCTCAACGACGGCACGGTCATCCTTGCCGACAGCGCGGCGCAGCTTCAGAACCACGCGGTGCAGGGCCGGCTCAACCCGTCCAACATCGACATCATCCGGGCGATCGACATCGACCGTGAGGATGCCGGGATCGACACGGTGCAGTATGCCGATGTTCGAGCGGCCTACGCGATCTCCGAGATCGGGTTCGAAGGCTCGGGTTACTGGTCCGTCACTCACACCGCGGTCCAGGAGGCCGAGGAGAGCGACGGCACCGACACGGTCGTCGGGTTCGAGCGCATGCAGTTCGCGGACGGCTGCGCCGAGCTGATCGAGGGCGAGTGGGTCTCGTGCCTGCCGTCGGCCTTCGTTCAGATGGCGCCGATGGACCCGATCGAGGGTCAGCCGGTCACCGCCACCCTGTGGCAGGACGAGGCGTTCACCGTCGACTTCGACGAGTCGACCGTGACGAACCTCCTGTACACCTGGTGGGCCGGTGAGGGCGACACTGCTGACACCGTGGGCGAGTGGGAGGTCCTGGTGACGTCGCCGAACGCGACGTACACGCCCGACCAGTCGGCCGTCGGTCAGTTCCTCCGTGTGACGGTCGGATACACCGATCCGACGGACGGACAGTTCCGCGCAGCGCGCTCGGCAGTGTCGACCTCGCAGGTGCAGGACGTCCAGCAGAACGGGACGCTCGCGCTGCAGTCCGTCGCACCCTTCGTGGTGGGCGTGCCGATCATTCCGGGCGTCCCGGACGACCCGGACGGCCTGTTCGAGGAGGGCGTGCTCACCTACCAGTGGGCGCGGACCACGGGTGACCCGGCCGACCCGGCGACGGTGTGGGAGAACATTGCGGAGCCGGCCGGCACGACCAGCGCCTACGCGCCGGTCGCCGGCGACGTCGGCTACACGATCCGGGTGACCATCGGGTACACCGATGGTGCGGAGACCGCTCAATCGGTGTCGGTGTACACATCGGAACCGGTATCGGCGGCGCCGACTCCCTGACCGGCGGGTCCCTGAGCGGCGGCATGCGTCGCCGCTCAGGGACCGGCCGCCGGGGTCTGGTCAACCCCCGACCAGACCCTCTCGTCGGTCTTCGACCGACTTCCCAATCCTGGCTGCGGAATTGTTTGCGAGAACCATGACATGCCAGTGACGCGACGCCCCCTGGACTTGCCCCCAATCTCGTCCGGCGGGGACGCATCCGCTGTGGTCGGAGTGCTCGACGTCGGGCAAGCCGCCAGGCTCCCAGCTCCGGCTTATGTCGAAGCCCCGTGAGCGAAGTCAGGATGGCCGGAGGGCCGGTTCCCGAGACCGGCCCTCCGTGCTGTGACCGGTCCGCTCAGCGTCAGCTCTTGGGCCACTCGATGAGCAGCAGGCCCTGCTTGGTGTCGGCGACCTCGACCTGGCCGGGCGTGAAGAGGTACGTCATGCCGTAGCCGTCGGCGTCCGTCGCGATCGCCGTGTCGGCGCTCTCGGTGATGTAGACGCCGGCAGCGTCCTCCTCGCGCACCCAGCCCTGGGCCTCGAGCTCTTCCTGCAGGTCCACCGCGTCGGCGTCGGTGACGGGCGCCCAGCCGAACATCTGGCCGTGGTCGCCGGCGGGGCCCTCGAAGTCGGCCCACATGCACTGCAGGCCGTCCTGGATCTCGGTGCTGCCGATGTACAGCGGCGAGGCCTGCGAGGTCCAGCCGAGGCTCTCGAAGTCGGCGACGACCGACGGGCCGATGATCGTCTCGCACGTGGGGTCGTCCGTGGACGCGGGCTCGGGCTCGGGGGTGGCCGAGGGCTCGGGCGCGGCCGCGGTCGGCGTCTGCGCATTGCCGGTGACTTCGGGCGCGGGCTCGGGCGTGCCGGCGCAGGCCGTCAGGAGCATCGCGGAGAGGGCGAGGGCGGCAGCGGTGCCGAGGATGCGGGTGGCAGGCATCAGAGAGTCTCCGTGGGGGATGGGAGGCGGTCGGGTGTCAGGCGGTGCGGGGGATCAGGCGGAGTGGAGCAGGTCGAGATAGGCGGTGTGGAGCACGCGGTTGGTGGCGAGCGACGAGCGCTCCGACAGCGAGTCGTTGCCGTCGAACGACGTGAATCTGCCGCCCGACTCGGTCACGATCGGCACGAGCGCGGCGATGTCGTACTCCTTGACGCCGAACTCGGCGACGAACTCGAGACGCCCCTCGGCCAGCAGCATGTACGGCCACGCGTCGCCGTAGCCGCGATCGCGCCAGACGGACGACGTCAGCCGCTCCAGCGCGTCGAGCTTGCCGGCATCGCGCCACTGCCCGATGCTCTGGAAGCTCACGCTCGAGTCGGCGATCGTGTCCACCGTCGACACCGCGAGGCGCTTCGTCCCGCCCGTCGATGTGTTGGTCCAGGCGCCGAGTCCGGTCGCGGCCCACCATCGCCGGCCGATCGCCGGCTGGCTCGCCACCCCCACGCGCGGGATGCCGTCGATCGCGAGGGCGATGAGGGTCGTCCACATGGGGATGCCCTTGAGGTAGTTCGCGGTGCCGTCGATCGGGTCGATGATCCACTGCCGCGCCGAGTCGCCCGTGACGCCGTATTCCTCGCCGAACACCCCGTCGCCGGGCCGCTCGGTCTCGAGCAGATCGCGGAGGGCGCGCTCCGTGGCGAGATCGGCCTCTGTGACGTGGCTCGCGTCCGCCTTCAGACGCACATCAAGATCGGCGGCGTCGAAGCGGGACATGGATGCTGCATCCGCCGCATCGGCCAGCCGCAGAGCGAGATCGAGATCGGCCCGCAGGTCCCCGTCGAACGGCGTGTCGAACGTCGAAACGGGGGAGGGGGAGGTCACGGGATCAAGGATAGCCGGGGCGTTCCCGCCTCGATTTCACGAGACGCGATCGTGATGCTAATGTTGATCCTCGTTCGCCTCACAGTGAACAACGCACCTCTAGCTCAATCGGCAGAGCAACTGACTCTTAATCAGTGGGTTCTGGGTTCGAGTCCCAGGGGGTGCACCAACGGAGAAGGGCGGTCCGCAAGGACCGCCCTTCTGCTGTTCCCGCGGGCTCAGGCCGCGTCGCCGACGAGCACGGCTGCCGCCTCGTCCGCAGCATCCGCTTCGCGCTCATCGATGCGGGCCAGCGCCCGCCGGCCGAAGAGGATCGTCCCGGTCGCCACGAGGACGGATGCCGCCGCGAAGAGGTACGGCACGGTCGGGCCGTACAGGTGCCACAGCAGGGCCGCGAGCGGGGGCGCGGCGGCGCCGCCGAGGAACCGGACGGCGGAGTACGACGACGATGCGACGGAACGGGGGAGATCGGTCGCCTCCATCACGGACTCTGTGAGCACCGTGTTCATGACCCCGAGGAGCAGCCCGCCGACGATGATCGCGGCGACCAGGGCTGCGGCATCGGTGACGAGGATTCCGGCGATGACCAGGTCGATCGCGAGCAGCGGCAGCGTCACGAGCATGACGGTCGTCCGGGCCATGACGCGCAGCAGCAGCGGCGCCACCCACACGCTCGTGATGGCGAGGGCGACGCCCCAGCCGAAGAACGTGAAGCCGATGCCCATGGCTCCGAACCCCAGCGGGAACGGGGAGAACGCGAGCAGCACGAAGAAGCCGATGTTGTAGAACAGCGCGGCGACGGCGAGCACGGCGAGCGACGGGATCCGCAGCGCGCTGAAGGGTGCGGACAGCGGCACCGGCACCGGCTTGTCGCTCGGCCCGCGCAGCAGCACGAGCACGGCGACGAATGCGATGGCCATGAGCACGACGACACCGAAGAACGGGCCGCGCCAGCTGATCTCGCCGAGCAGGCCGCCCAGCAGCGGGCCGACAGCGATTCCGAGACCCAGGGCCGCCTCGTACAGCACGATGGCAGCGCCGCTGCCCCCGGACGCAGCGCCGACGATCGTGGCGAGCGCCGTCGAGATGAAGAGCGCATTGCCGAGACCCCACCCGGCGCGGAAGCCGATGATCGCGTCGACGCTGCCGCTCAGCGAGCACAGCAGCGCGAACACCACGATGAGAGCGAGCCCGATGAGCAGGGTCGCCTTCGCGCCGATCCGGCTCGAGATCCAGCTCGTGACGAGCATCGCAAGGCCTGTCACCAGCAGGTAGCTCGTGAACAGCAGTTCGGTCTGCACCGGACTCGCCTGCAGCGAGCCGGCGATCGCGGGCAGGATCGGGTCGACGAGCCCGATGCCCATGAACGCGACGACGCACGCGAACGCGACCGCCCACACCTGAGCGGGCTGGCGCCACACCGAACCCGCCGTGCCGCTGTGCGCGCTCATCGGGCGGCCTCCGCGGTGCCGGCGGCGGACGCGCTGCGCGTGCGGTCGAGCTTGCGTGTGAGGACGGATGCTGTGGTCCTCAGCGCGTCCCATTCCTCGGGCCCCAGGTCCTCGAAGTGGGGGGCGAGCGCGGCCGTCAGCTGCAGCAGCCACGTCTGGAGCGCTTCGAGGCCGAGCGGGGTGACCTCGACGACCATCGCGCGCGAATCCGCAGCATCCGTCGTCTTCGTCACCAGTCCGTGGTCCGCCATCTGACCGACCAGCCGTGTCATGCCGGGCTGGGTCACGCGGCTGAGGCGGGCGAGCTCGCCGATGCGCAGGGCGCCGTTGTCGCGCAGGATCGTGAGGGTGCGCCACTGCGCGGCGGGCGTCTCGTTCGCGGTCTCGAGCGCCGCGACGCGCGTGAGCGCGTGGGCGGCGACGATGAGGGTCTCGATGTCCTGATCATGGGTCACGCAAGAAGCATACCTCCGATATATACCGAGGGTATGAGACTACTGATGCGGGGCCCTTCGTCGCGATTCGATAACGACAGCAGGGGGAGCGACTCGCCGACTTGACCTCTGCGGCTCCCGTTTCCTAGATTGCAAGAACCTGAATCGGATCTCATGTTTGAGAACGAAGCACCGATTCACGCACCAGATCCTTCCAATGGGGAAAGGCACGCACATGCGGGTTACGAAGAAGTTGCTCCTGGGCTCCGTGGTCGTCACGGCAGCGCTCGCCCTGGCGGCATGCGCGCCGTCGGGTGACCCCGACAACGGCTCCACGGAGCCCGGCGGGCTGTCCGAGGTCACCGTCGGCATCGTCACGAGTGAGTCGGGTCCGCTCGCCGGTTACGGCAAGCAGTACCTCGACGCGTTCAAGGCAGGGCTCGACTACGCCACCGACGGCACCGGCGAGATCGACGGCACGACGATCAACGTCGAGTACCGCGACGACGCCGGAGACCCCGACAAGGCCGTCACCGCCGTCAAGGAGCTCATCGGCGCGGGCGTCAACATCATCGCCGGCACCGCGTCGTCGGGCGTCGCGCTCGCCGTCGCCGAGCAGGCGGAGCAGAACAAGGTGCTCTACATCTCAGGCCCCGCCGCCGCTGACGCGATCACGGGCATCAACGACTACACCTTCCGCTCGGGCCGGCAGAGCGCTCAGGACGTCGCGGCGGCCGGCACGTTCCTCGACGACATCGAGGGCAAGACCGTGACGGTGTTCGCGCAGGACAACGCCTTCGGCCAGGGCAACGTCGCAGCGGTCGACGGCATCCTCGGCGGTCAGGGCGCGACGGTCAACTCCGTGCTCGTCGCGGAGGACGCGACCGAGTTCACGCCGTTCGCACAGCAGGTGCTGGCAGGCGCCCCCGACCTCGTGTTCGTGGCCTGGGCCGGCGCCACCTCGGGCGCGATGTGGCAGGCGATGAGCCAGCAGGGCGTGCTCGACGAGATCCCGGTCGTGACCGGTCTCGGCGACGCGGCCACGTTCGGCGCCTATGGCGAGGCATCCGAGAAGATCAACTTCCTCAACCACTACTTCCCCGAGGCTCCCGACAACGACGTGAACACCGCGATGGTCGAGGCGATCGAAGAGGCAGGCGGCACCCCCGACCTGTTCAGCCCCGACGGCTTCAACGCGGCGATCATGATCGTCCACGCCATCCAGGAGGGCCAGGGCGACGTCGACGCGATGGTCTCGGCGCTCGAGGGCTTCGAGTTCGAGGGCCCGAAGGGCACGATGACGGTGCGCGCGGGCGACCACGCCCTCATCCAGGAGATGTACCAGGTCAAGCTCGTCGCCGACGGCGGCACCTTCGTGCCCGAGCTCGTCGACACGGTCGCGGCCGACGACGTCGCGCCCGCCGAAGCCGAGTGATCCGGGGCTTCGCGAAACGATGAGCACCACAGTCCCGCCCGCGCCCGCCGCGGAGCCCGCGCGCCGCGGCTCTCCGCTGAAGATCCAGGGCCTCGGCCTGCAGATCGGCGGCGCGACGATCCTGAAGGACGTCGAGCTCGACGTCGCCGCCGGCTCCCTCGTGGGCGTCATCGGTCCCAACGGCGCCGGCAAGACCACGCTCTTCAACGTGATCTCGGGGCTCATGAAGCCCACCGCCGGCCGCGTCGTGCTGGACGACCGCGACATCACGACGGTGTCGGTGCCCGCGCGGGCGCGGGCGGGACTGGGTCGCACCTTCCAGACCTCCAGCCTCTTCCCGAAGCTGTCGGTGCTCGAGAACGTGCGCCTGGCGGCCCAGGTGTCGCTCGGCGGCTCGGGTTCGCTCCTGCACTTCCCGAAGCGGACGGATGCTGCCACCGAGCTCGCGCTCGAGAAGCTCGAGATCGTCGGGCTCAGCCACAAGCGCGATGCGCTCGCGGGCGACATCTCGCACGGCGACAAGCGCAAGCTCGAGATCGCGGTGCTGCTGGCCACCGAGGCGAGCATCGTGCTGCTCGACGAGCCCATGGCGGGCGTCGCCTCGGGCGACGTCGCGGGGCTCGTGGAGAACATCCGCGACATGCAGCGCGAGAAGGGCTGCACCCTGCTGATGGTCGAGCACCACATCGACGTGCTCATGGGACTCGTCGAGAAGGTCGCGGTCATGTACTTCGGCACGATCATCGCGTACGACACGCCGCAGCGGATCATGGAGAACCCCCTCGTGCAGAGCGCATACCTCGGCACCGGTTCGACGGGGGAGGCTGCGGCATGAGCACGTTCGAAGCCGGGGGCGGCGCCACCGGCACCCCCGCCCACATCCTCACCGTGCGGAACCTCCGCTGCACCATCGCGGGGCAGCAGGTCGTGGAGGACGTCTCGTTCGACGTGCCCGCGACCGGCATCACCGCCGTGCTCGGGCGCAACGGGGTCGGCAAGACCTCGTCGCTCCGGGGCATCCTCGGCCTCATCTCGCGGCGTGGCGAGGTGACGCTCGCGGGCGACCGCATCGACGGCCTCCCCACGCACCGCATCGTGCGGCGCGGCGTCGGATACGTGCCCGAGGACCGCGAGGTCTTCTCGAAGCTCACCGTCGCCGAGAACCTCGCGCTGGCCGAGCGTCAGAAGAACCCCCGCCGCGAGTTCGTCGCGGAGCTGTTCCCCGACCTCGTCGCGCGCCGCGACCAGCCGGCCGGAACGCTGTCGGGCGGCCAGCAGCAGATGGTGTCGGTGGCGCGGGCGCTGCTCAACGACAACCGTCTGCTCCTCGTGGACGAGCCGACGAAGGGTCTCGCCCCGAAGATCGTGACCGAGGTCGCCGACGCCCTCCAGGAGGCGTCGAAGACCGTCCCCATCCTCCTCGTCGAGCAGAATCTCGAGGTCGTCCGGCGTCTCGCCGATGACGCCGTCGTCATCGCCGGTGGGCGCGTCGCGCACGTCGGCAAGGCGCGCGAACTCCTCGACGACGAGGACCTCACCCGCCGCCTCCTCGGCGTCCACGTGGAGCACGCCGTATGAGCACTCTCGTCCTCACCCTCATCACCGGCGTCGGTCTCGGCGCCCTCTACTTCCTCGTCGCCAGCGGGCTGAGCCTCATCTACGGCCTCATGCACGTGCTCAACTTCGCGCACGGCGCGTTCCTCACGCTGAGCGCGTTCATCGGTTTCCTGGTCGCGCAGGCGCTCGGCACCGACTCATGGGGATCGTTCCTCCTGTCCGTGCTCGTGGGGGCCGGTGTGGGGGCCGTGTTCGCGACGCTCACCGAACTCGTGCTCATCCGCCCGCTGTACGAGCGGCACATCGAGCAGGTACTGGTCACCGTCGGCCTGTCGTTCGCGGCCGTGGCGCTGTTCGAGGGGATCTGGGGCACCGACCCCATCCACATCGGCGGGCCGCCATGGCTCAAGCAGACGACCGAGATCCTCGGCGCACGCATCCCCAATACGTACTGGGTGCTGATGATCGCCGCGGTGCTCGTGCTCGCCGCCCTCGTGCTCTTCCTCCAGAAGACGCGCTACGGCATGATCATCCGGGCCGGCGTCGAGAACCGCTCGATGGTCACGGCGCTCGGCATCGACGTGCGACGCTCGTTCACGCTCGTCTTCGCCATCGGCGGCGCGGCCGCGGGAATCGGCGGCGTGCTCGCGATGCACTACTCGACCTTCGTGTCGGCGCACCTCGGGCAGACCCTCCTCATCTTCGCGTTCATCGTCACCGTCGTCGGCGGGCTCGGCTCGCTGCCCGGCGCCGCCGTGGCATCGGTCCTCGTCGCCGTCCTGCAGCAGTTCGCGAACTTCTACCTCGGCGGCACCGGCGACTTCATCGTCGTGATCCTGCTGGCACTCGTGCTGCTGGTGCGCCCGACCGGACTCCTGGGGAGGAAGGCATGACCGCCGTCACCACGTCGGAGCGCAGCATCCGTCGCTTCATGCCCGCCGTCTTGGGCGTCGTGCTCGTCGCGTTCATGGCGATGCTGCCGCTGCTCAACCTGTCGCTCCCGGGCATCCTGCCCACCCCGACCTACATGCCGGGAACGCTCGCGCTGCTCTCGCTGTGCATGGTGTTCGCCGCGCTCGCGCTCTCGTACAACCTGCTGCTCGGATCGGGCGGGATGCTGTCGTTCGGCCACGCCCTCTACTTCGGCGCCGGCGCGTACGGGCTGGGCATCGCGCTGGAGCACTTCGGCGTGCCGCTGTGGCCAGGTGTCTTCATCGCGCTGATCGGCGGCATGGTGATCGCGCTCGTGACCGGTGCCGTGTCGATGCGGGTCTCGGGCATCCCGTTCGCGATGGTGACGCTGGCGTTCGCGCAGGCGGGGTCGGTGCTGGTGCGCCGCAATTCGCAGGTCACCGGCGGCGAGGAGGGGCTCAGCCTCAACACCTCGCAGGTTCCGGACTTCCTCATCGGGGTCGTGAACACGCGCAACCTGTACTGGTTCACGCTCGTCGTGCTCGTGGCGGTCTACCTCGTCGTGCTGTGGGTCGACACCTCGCGTCTCGGTCACCTCGCCCGCGCGACGCGTGAGAACGAGCAGCGGGTACGCGTGCTCGGGCTGTCGCCGTACCGGGTGCGGCTCATCGTGTTCGTGATCGCCGCGGGGCTGGCGAGTCTTGCCGGCGTGGCGTACATGCTGCTGCAGTCGGGCACTGTGCCGCGGTCGGTCTCGGCCGACCTCACGATCACCGTCCTGGTGATGGTGGTGCTGGGTGGCGTCGGCTTCCGCTGGGGTGCCATCGTGGGCGGTGTGCTCTACACGCTGCTCGATCAGCGGCTCACGGTGCTCGCCGGTTCCGAAGCGATCGCCGGTCTTCCCGACGTGCTCCGCGTTCCGCTGTCGGAGCCGCTCTTCCTGCTCGGGGTGCTGTTCATCATCGTGGTGATGTTCCTCCCGGGCGGCATCGCGGGCACCATCGACGCCGCCGTCCGCCGACGTCGCGGCGAGAAGGTGCGCGGGTCTCTGCGACAGCTCGATGACGCCGAGCGGGCACCGGAGACGGCCGACGCGCCGGCAGAGGTGCGCGCATGACGTGGACCGCCGATCCCGACATCGACGACGGGCCGCACACGGTCGGCCGGTGGATCGTCGACCGCGCGACGCGGTCACCCGAGCGCATCGCGATCGACGATCGAGGAGTGACCACCGACTACGCGGCGCTCGCCGCCCGAGCGACGGAGCTCGCCGGCGCGCTGCGTCGGGCCGGCTATGGGCCCGGTGACCGCATCGCGACGGTGTCGGGCAACTCCACCGACCACGTCGTCGCATTCTTCGCGTGCGCGATCGCGGGCATCGCCTTCGTGCCGCTCTCGTGGCGGCTCACGCCGCGGGAGCTCGCCGACGTGCTCACGCGGTCGGCTCCGGCGCTGGTGCTGATCGAGGACGAGCACACCGCTCTCGCCGGAGAGGCGCTGCGCATCGCGGCCGTGGCCCCGCCGATCGCGGTGCTGGGCACGACGGGGGCCGAGGCATCCGTTCCGCGTTCCCTGCGCCCGCGGACGCGCCGGCCCGTGCGCGACGACGACCCGCTGCTGGTCATCTTCACGTCGGGCAGCGAGGCGGCACCCAAGGGCGTCGTGCTGACGCACGCGAACTGCTTCTGGAACAACCTCGCCCTCGCGCAGGCGCTGCCGCTGACGCAGGACGACGTCGTGCTCGCGATGCTGCCGCAGTTCCACGTCGCGGCGTGGAACTGCCAGCCGCTGCTCGCATGGTGGGTCGGCGCGACGGTCGTGCTCGAGCGGTCGTTCCAGCCGGCGCGCGTGCTGCAGCTCATCGCCGACCGCAGGGTCACCGCGATGATGGGCGTGCCCACGCAGTACGCCATGCTCGCGGGCGACCGAGAATGGCCGACGACGGATGCTTCGTCTCTGCGCCTCGCCCTGGTCGGAGGCGCGACGATGCCCGTGTCGCTGCAGCAGGCGTGGTCGGCGCGCGGCATCCCGCTGACGCAGGGCTATGGGCTCACCGAGGCGGCACCCAACGTGCTGCACCTGCCTACCGCCGAAGCGGTCGAGGCGCCGGGCGCCGTCGGCCGGCCGTACCCGCACGTGTCGGTGCGGATCGTCGATCCCGCGTCGGGACTCGTGCTCGAGGGCGAGGCCACCGGCGAGCTGTGGGTGCGCGGTCCGAGCGTCTTTGCCGGCTATCTCGGGGACGACGAGGCCACCGCGCGGGCGATGAGCGGCGAGTGGCTGCGCACCGGTGACCTCGTGTCGCGAGACGCCTCCGGCGTCTACCGGGTCGTCGACCGCCTCAAGGACATCTTCATCTCGGGCGGCGAGAACGTCGCCCCGGCCGAGGTCGAGTACGCCCTCTGCCTGCATCCGCTCGTGGAGGCGGCCGCCGTCGTGGGCGTGCCCGACGCGGTGTGGGGCGAGCGAGGGGTGGCGTTCGTCGTCCCCGTCGACGGGGCCGCACTGTCGGCCGACGAGGTGCTCGCACACGCGCGGCGCAACCTCGCCGCCTTCAAGATCCCGGTCCACGTCGAGTTCGTCGACACGCTGCCGCGCTCGACGATCGAGAAGCTGGCGCGATCACGCCTCCGCGCTGAGGCCCGGATGCTGGTCGAACCGGTTCCGGAGCAGGAAGATCGTGCTGGGGAGCGCACGCACGGTGTGTTGCACGAGCGTACGAAGGGGGAATCCCGATGAGCATGTCCGACGAACTCGTCGACCGGGAAGAGGAGCTGGTGTCGTCCGCCACCGGACGCCCGCTCACCAAGCGCGGCGAGGCGACCCGCCGCCGGCTGCTCGAGGCCGCGGAGCTCGTGTTCGCCGAGCAGGGCTATCACGAGGCATCCATCGTGAAGATCACCGAGCGCGCCGGCATCGGGCTGGGCACGTTCTACCTCTACTTCGACAGCAAGCAGGCGATCTTCGAGGCGCTCGTGCTCGACCTCAACCGCCGGGTGCGCCATTCCATGTCGGAGGCGATGGAGGGGGCATCCGGTCGGCTCGAAGCGGAGCGCGCAGGATTCGCCGGCTTCTTCCGCTTCACGGCGGAGCATCCTGCGCTGTACCGCGTCGTCCGCGAGGCCGAGTTCGTCTCGCCCGAGGTGCTGCGCATGCACTACACCCGCATCGTCGAGGGCTACGAGGCCGGGCTCCGCGCCGCGCAGACCACCGGCGACGTCGACCCCCTGCTCGACCCGGGTGTCGCCGCCTGGGCCCTCATGGGTATGGGCGAGCTGATCGGCATGCGGTTCCTCCTGTGGGAGCGCGATGCCGAGGGCAAGCCCCCGGCACAGCTCGACCCGGCGGTGTTCGCCGGCATGACCCGGTTCATCGACAACGCCCTCGCACCGCGAGCCGGCGGGAAGGACGCCTGATGGCAGAGCAGGATCTCGCGGGCAAGCGCGCGCTGGTCACCGGCGGCGCGAGCGGCATCGGCCTCGCATGCGCACACGAGTTCGCGGCGCGCGGCGCGCACGTCATCATCGCGGACCTGAACGCGGGTGCCGCGACGGATGCCGCCACCGCCGTCGGCGGTGAGCCCTGGGTCGTCGATCTCGCCGACACGACTGCGCTCGACGACCTGACCCTCGACGTCGACATCCTCGTGAACAACGCGGGCATCCAGCGCGTGGCGCCGATCACGGAGTTCGACCCCGAGGCGTTCCGGCTCATCGTGCGGCTCATGCTGGAGTCGCCGTTCCTGCTCATCCGCGCGGCGCTGCCGGCGATGTACGAGCGGGGGTGGGGACGCGTCGTCAACATCTCCAGCGCGCACGGCCTCCGGGCGAGCGCGTTCAAGTCGGCGTACGTCGCGGCCAAGCACGGCCTCGAGGGGCTGTCGAAGGTGACGGCCCTCGAAGGGGCATCGCACGGCGTGACGAGCAACTGCATCAACCCCGCCTACGTGCGCACCCCGCTGGTCGAGAAGCAGATCGAGGATCAGGCGAAGGTGCACGGGATCCCCGAGAGCGAGGTCGTCGAGAGGATCATGCTCACCGAGAGCGCGGTGAAGCGGCTGGTCGAGGCCGACGAGGTCGCCTCTCTCGCGGGATGGCTCGTGTCGGACAAGTCGGGCATGGTCACCGGCGCGTCGTACACGATGGACGGCGGATGGACGGCGCGGTGAGCGACTCGGCGACGGACCATGAGTATCGGACGCTCGACGTTCCGGTCGAGGGCGGCGTGCTGCGCGCCGGAGTGTGGGAACCGGTGGATGCTGCAGCCGACGCGCCGACCGCGCTGCTGGTGCACGGGGTCACGGCCTCGCACCTGGCGTGGCCGTTCGTCGTCGATCGGCTGCCGGGTGTGCGAGTGGTCGCTCCCGACCTGCGAGGGCGCGGGCGCAGCAACGGCCTCTCGGGTGGGGCGGGGATGGCCGCCCACGCCGCGGACCTCGCAGCGCTGCTCGATGCGCTGGACATCTCGCGCACGGTGGTCGTCGGGCACTCGATGGGCGGATTCGTCTCCGTCGTGTTCGCGCACCTGCACCCCGAGCGGGTCGCCCGGCTGCTGCTCGTCGACGGCGGGCTGCCACTCGACGTTCCCGCGGGGCTCAGCACCGACGAACTCGTGGCCGGCATCCTCGGCCCGACGGCGGCGCGCCTCTCGATGCGGTTCGCGAACGCGGGGGAGTACCTCGACTTCTGGCGGCGGCATCCGGCCTTCACCGACGCGTGGACGCCCGAGCTCGAGCGCTACCTCGCCTACGACCTCGTCGGCGACGGCGAGGGCGGATTCCGTCCGGCGACGAGCTACGCGACGACCGCCGACGACACCGTCGACATGAACACCGGCACGGCTCTGCCTGCGGCGCTGGCCGGGCTGCAGCATCCGACTCGGCTCATCACCGTGCCTCGCGGTCTGCAGAACGATCCGCCCGGCCTGTATGCGCCGGAGCATCTCCGGCGGCTGCTGGGGGAGTACCCCGAGGTGCAGCACGAACGGGTCGACGGCTTCAACCACTACACGATCGTGATGTCACCGTCGGGTGCCGACGTGGTCGCCGCCGCGGTCCGCGAGGAGCTCGCGGCGCGGGTGTGAGCCGGTGCGTCGAGCGCCCGGCGACTCGCGGTGATCGCGAGCCGCCGGGCGCTCTGACCGTTCGGGCTACTTCGTCTTGAACTGCGCCTTCAGCGTCGATCCATCCGCCGTGGTCAGCGTGACCTGGTAGCACTTGCCGGCGGTCTTGGGCGTCGCCCAGTTCTGGATCCACTGGTGGGCCGTCGCGTCGTACCGCAGCGTCGTGCCACCGGTGGTCGCGAACAGGTCGTCGCTCACTCCGTCCTTCGGGTCGCAGCTGATCTGATAGGCGACGAATTTCGCGGCCAGCTTCGTGACGTCGGTGACCTCCTCGGTCCCGGCGCGCACCGTGAACTTGAGTGGCACGGTCGAGCCGCCCTTCACGATGTTGAGCACCGTGTCGCCCATGTCGACCGGCTTGTAGAAGCCGTCGAACTTCCACGCCTCGATCCGGAACGTCGCCGTCCCCTCGCCCTCGAGGTGATTGGCGTCACCCGGGTACGTCGCCTTCGCCGTGGCCGGCGTCGTCGGAGTGCTGACCGCCGTATTGCCGAAGTACTCGACGGGTGTCACGGCCTGGTCGAGGTCACCCGCGCCCGTCACCCAGGCGGTGCAGGGCTCGATCGCCGACCCCGTGAAGGGGATCGCGGCCGTCGGGCACGTGACCGTGACGGTGACGGGGGCCTTGGCGATCTCGAATCCGCCGTTGGCCGTGGTGCCGTGATGGTTGTCGTCACCCGGCCACGAAGCGGATGCGGTCACCGCCCCGGCGTTCGTGTTCGCGGAGTACATGACGCCGGCGCCGAAGTCCGGGAGCGCCACGGCGGAGACTGTGGCGGTGCACGGAGTCAGCGGCGAGCCGGTGTAGACCACCGAGACCGGGCAGTCGAGCGTGATCGACGACGACGCCTTGTCGATGGTGAAGTTCGCCGAGTCGCTGCTGGGCTCATGGTTCGCATCGCCCGCGTACTGGTACGAGGCCGCGGCGGTGCCCGCGTCGGTGTTGTTCGCATACGACGGGGTCGGTGTGTCCACGACGCCGTAGTCGGCCGTCACCCGCGCCGTGCACGGCGTCAGCGCGACGCCGGTGTACGTGTTCGGGCCGGTGCAGGTGACCGTCGTCGTCGTCGGTGCCTTCGCGATGGAGAACGTCACCTCTGCGGTGCTGCCCTCGTGGTTCGTGTCGCCCGCATACTCGGCCTTCGCCGTGGCGTCGCCGGCATCGGTGTTGTCCTCGTAGGTGACCGTCACCGGCTCCGAAAGGTCGCCGGCTCCCGTGACGGTAGCGGAACACGTCTTCTGCGGCGCGCTGTTGTACACGGTGTCGGAGCACTCGAGCGTGATCGACGACGTCGCCTTGCCGATCGCGATGCCCACCGAGCCTGTCTGCTTCACGTAGTTCGGAAGCTCGAACGACCAGTTCGCCGGGCCGCCCGGCACGTCTCTGTACGACTCGCCGAGCTGGAGCGCGTGGCTCAGGTCGACGCCGCCGAGACCGGTGCACGAACCGGTTGCCCCATGCAGCGCTCCGTCGTAGATGCCGATGTACCCGTCGACCTCACAGCTCGCGTCGGCAGCCTCGATGGCGAAGGTCTCGGTGTCGTTCGATCCGAGCAGGTTGCCGTCACCGGCGAAGGAAGCGGATGCCGAAGCAGTGCCCGCGTTGGTGTTGTCGCTGTACGACGGCGTGAGGTCCTCGTCGAGTCCGGGTCCGCTGACGTTGGCCGTGCAAGGAGTCTGCGCCGAGCCGGTGTAGGTGACCGACGCGGGACAGTCCACGGTCGTCGTCGTCGCCGCCTTGACGATGTCAAATGTCGCGCTACCGCTGCTCGCCTTGTGCGCGGCCGTGCCCGCGAAGGTGGCGGATGCGGTCACGGTCCCGACGTCGGTGTTGGCGGTGTAGCTGACGGGAACGGACTGTGAGAAATTGTTCGCGCCCGTGACGGTGGCCTGACACGGGGTGGCGGCCGAGCCGGAGTACGGGACCGAGGTCGGGCAGGTGACCGTGGTCGTGGTCGGGGTCTGACAGTCACCGACCGTCCACTTGACGGTCTTCGTGACACTGCGCGTGATCTGGCTGTTCGCGACGTTCTTGCCGGATCCTGAGAACGTCACCGTCGCGCTGAACGGGCCGGACACGGTTCCCGCAGTCACCGCGATTGTGGCGGAAGCGCCGGTGGGCGAGTACGTGTCGTTCGCGAATGCCGTCTGCCAGTCGTTCGGAAGCGTGAAGTCAGTGGTCGAGTCGGCCGCAATGCTGACCTGCAGCGAACCGGAATTCGTCGAGGCGGTCACGTCCACGGCCGCGTTGTTGCCGAACACCTGCGTGCCGGCACCGTTGTGACCGCTGCTCTGGACGTAGATGCCCACCTGCCGCGTCGTCTGGCTTGCGCACGCCACGGTGCCGAGAATGATGTCGGCGGTCTGGACGCCGGTGGTCAGCAGGTCCCCGTCCACTTCCAGATTGTCGGCATGAGCCGCGCCTGCTGTCGAGATCAGAAGTGCTGACACCGCCAGAGCGATTGCGGACAGCACAGACGTCCGTTGTTTCATTGGTCCCTCCCCAGGGATACTGCTCCCCGAGCAGGCCTCATCGCCGTTCGGGTTGCGAACAAGATAGCCGACCCATGACGAACCTGATGAGGAACTGCGGGCACCTTAGCCGCGTCCTGAGGTGCCGCGCTCCGGATCGGGAGTCGCTCTCGGCGTCAGCGGGAGGCGGCGATCCGGGTCGTGAGCTGGTGGGCGTGAGCCAGCAGCGTGCGGCCGAGCTCGGGGAGGCGGTCCGGGCCGAAGCGGAACTCGACGCCGGTGAGGCTCAGGGCCCACTGCGGATGGCCCTCGCGCGTGAACACCGCGGCACCGATGCCGTACGAGCCCTCGACGATGAGCCCGGGGTTGACGGCGTAGCCGCGCTCCTGGGTGTCGCGAAGGCGCGCGCGCAGCCGCTGCTCGCCGTGCGCGGCACCCCATTCGGTGGAGAGCTCGGGGTGACGCTCGAAGTAGGCGTCCACATCGTGAGGCGGCAGGAAGGACAAGATGGCGAGTCCGGCCGACGCGACACCCAGCGGGAACCGCACCCCCTCCGACAGGACGAAGGAGCGGATGGGGAAGCTGCCCTCCTCGCGCATCAGGCACACCGTCTCGTCGCCCCGGCGGACCGAGAGGAACGCACTCTCCTCGGTGCGGACCGCCAGCGAGCGCACGATGTCGCGCGCGACCGCGGTGATGTCGTATCGGGATGCTGCGACCGTGCCCATCAGGAACAGCTCCGGTCCCGCCATCCAGCGGCCGGTGCGCTCGTCCTGGTCGACGAGACCCTCGTGGCGCAGCGCGGTGAGCAGGCGGTGCGTCGTGGGACGCGTGAGGTCGGCGCGACGGGCGAGTTCGGCCACCGGCATCCCGTCGTCCCCTCCCGACGTCACCAGGCGCAGAAGCTGCGCGGCGCGGGCGATCGACTGTGCTCCGGGAACGGTGCGCTTGACTCCGGTGTCCACAATATGGACGGTACGACGCGCGATGGCCACATGGCAAGCGGCGAGGTGGTGCGGGCGTTCGCGGAGTCGCAGGATGGTCACCGAGCGACCGGAATGCAAAGGAGCAGAATGATCGACAAGACCTGGGGATCGGCGGCCGAGGCCGTCGCCGACATCCCCGACGGGGCGTCTCTCGCGGTGGGAGGGTTCGGGCTCTCCGGCAACCCCAGCGCTCTCATCGAGGCGTTGCTCGCGCAGGGCACGAGCGACCTCAGCATCGTCAGCAACAACTGCGGCGTCGACGACTGGGGCCTCGGCATCCTGCTGAGCGCGAAGCGCATCCGCAAGATGACCTCGTCGTACGTCGGCGAGAACAAGGAGTTCGAGAGGCAGTTCCTGTCGGGCGAGCTCGAGCTCGAGCTGACGCCGCAGGGAACGCTGGCCGAGAAGCTGCGGGCCGGCGGCTCCGGCATCGCCGCCTTCTACACCCAGACCGGCGTGGGCACGCAGGTCGCCGAGGGCGGTCTGCCGCGCCGCTATTCCGCTGACGGCAGCATCGCGGTCGCGTCACCTGTCAAGGACGTGCGCAGCTTCGACGTGTCGGGCTCGCCGCGCGACTACGTGCTGGAGGAGGCGATCGTCACCGACTTCGCCCTCGTGCACGCGCTCAAGGGCGACCGCCACGGCAATCTCGTGTTCAACAAGGCCGCCCGCAACTTCAATCCGCTCGCCGCGATGGCGGGGCGCGTGTGCATCGCCCAGGTCGAGGAGCTCGTAGAACCGGGCGAGCTCGAGGCGGACAGCATCCATCTCCCCGGCATCTATGTGCACCGCATCGTGGAGGTCGGATCCGACATCGAGAAGCGCATCGAACGGCGCACGGTCTCGGTCGCACAGGCCGCCGCGCGCGAGATGCCGGAAGGAGCCTGACATGCCGCTCACCCGCAACGAGATGGCCGCCCGCGCGGCCCAGGAGCTCGCCGACGGCGCCTACGTCAACCTGGGGATCGGCCTGCCGACCCTCGTGCCGAACTTCGTGCCGGAGGGCGTCACGGTCGTGCTGCAGTCCGAGAACGGCATCCTCGGCGTCGGGCCCTACCCGACGGAGGAGAACGTCGACCCCGACCTCATCAACGCCGGCAAGGAGACGGTCACGACGCTGCCTGGCGCGGCGTTCTTCGACTCCGCGACGAGCTTCGGCATGATCCGGGGCGGCAAGATCGACGCCGCCATCCTGGGTGCGATGCAGGTGTCGGCCACCGGCGATCTCGCGAACTGGATGATCCCCGGCAAGATGGTGAAGGGCCCGGGCGGCGCGATGGATCTCGTGCACGGCGCGGCGAAGGTCATCGTCCTCATGGAGCATGTCGCCAAGGACGGCTCGGCGAAGATCGTGAACGAGTGCTCGCTGCCCCTCACGGGGCGCGGGGTCGTCGACCGCATCATCACCGATCTCGCGGTGATCGACGTGACGGATGCCGGACTCGTCCTGGTCGAGACCGCCCCGGGCGTCACCGTGGAAGCGGTCATCGCAGCGACCGAACCGGAGCTGACGGTCGCGGTCGGAGAGAGAATCGAAGCATGAACCACGACGACGTCGTCATCGTCGCCGCCGCGCGCACTCCGCAGGGGCGACTCAAGGGCCAGCTGGCGCCGCTCACCGCGGTGCAGCTGGGCAGCGCCGCGATCAAGGGCGCTCTCGAGCAGGCGAACATCCCTGCGGACGCCGTGGACGCGGTGCTCGTCGGCCAGGTGCTCGCGGCCGGGAGCGGGCAGAACCCGGCGCGTCAGGCGGCGGTGGGCGCCGGCATCCCGTGGGATGTCCACTCCGGCTCCGTCAACAAGGTGTGCCTGTCGGGCCTCACCGCCATCATCGACGGCGCCCGCATGCTCGCCACGGGTGACGCGACCGTCGTGGTCGCCGCCGGCATGGAGTCGATGACCCGCGCCCCGCATCTCTTGATGGGCTCCCGCGACGGCTGGACGTACGGCTCGATCGAGGTGCTCGACCACATGGCCTACGACGGACTGACCGACGCCTACGACCGCGAGAGCATGGGGGCATCCACCGAGCGCCACAACGAGCGGCTCGAGGTCACCCGTGAGGCGCAGGATGCCGTCGCCGCCCGGTCGCACCAGCGCGCGGCGGCCGCGCAGGCCCAGGGTGTGTTCGACGCCGAGATCGTGCCGGTCGAGATCCCGCAGCGCAAGGGCGACCCCGTCGTCGTGACGAAGGACGAGGGCGTCCGGCCCGACACCACCGTCGAGACGCTCGCCGGACTGCGCCCGGCGTTCGCGTCCGGCGGCTCCATCACGGCGGGCAACTCGTCCCAGATCTCCGACGGCGCCTCCGCCGTCGTGCTCACGACGCGGTCGCACGCCGACGAGAACGGCTGGGACGTGCTCGCGGTGGTCGGGGCGTCCGGCCAGGTGGCCGGACCCGACAACTCGCTGCACTCGCAGCCCGCGCGCGCGATCGAGAAGGCGCTGGCCAAGCAGGGCATCGCCGCGGGCGATCTCGACATCGTCGAGATCAACGAGGCGTTCGGTGCCGTGGTCGTGCGCTCGCAGGCCGAGCTCGGCCTCTCGGACGACGTGGTCAACCCGCACGGCGGCGGCATCGCCATCGGACACCCGATCGGGGCATCCGGCAACCGCCTCGTCGTACACGCGGTGCACGAGCTCGTCCGCCGCGGCGGCGGCACGGCCGCCGTGGCGCTGTGCGGCGGCGGCGGTCAGGGGGACGCGCTCATCCTCACGCGCTGAGCAGGAATCGCGAAAGGGTGGATCTCGGCATGCTGATCGTGCCGAGATCCACCCTTTCGCGAGTCAGAGGCCCGGAGCGGGGACCGGGGTTCAGGGCTCGATGCGGCGCCGGAGGAGCTTCTTCTCGCGGCCGTGGATGGGGGAGTCGTTGGCGATGAGCTCGCCGCGCGAGGCGCGGCGGACGTCGACGATCGCGCCGATCGCGAGCGCCAGCGAGATGCCCCAGCTGAGCCAGGCGAGCGCCATGCGCCACGTGAACGGCTCGTTCTCACGAAGCCCCCTCATCAGAGTCAGCCCGCCGGTGATCGCGGTGAGGAGGCCCGTGCCGAAGAGGTACTTGCGCATGGGGCCACGTTAGCGCGGCGCGGTCGCGCGCCGCGCCCCTTGACAGAGCGTCATGCCGTGCGTCAAGGGGACTCGGGGCAGACCCGGGGCGCTGTAGCCTGGGCGTGCCGAGTCCACGAAACCGTCAGGAGACCGCGTGACAGAGCCCGCCGCCCCCACCGCCGAACTCGTCGTCGTCGCCAACCGGCTCCCGGTCGACCGCGTCCTCGACGGGGACGGCGAGCCAGGCTGGCGGCGTTCGCCCGGCGGCCTCGTGACGGCGCTCGAGCCGATGATGCGCCGCACCGACGGCGCCTGGGTCGGCTGGCCCGGCCAGCCCGACATCGAGGTGGAACCGTTCGAGTTCGAGGGCACGCATCTGGTGCCCGTCGCGCTCAGCGCCGAAGATGTCGAGCTGTACTACGAGGGCATGTCGAACGACACGTTCTGGCCGCTCTACCACGACGTCATCGCCGAGCCGCGGTACCGCCGCGTGTGGTGGGACTCGTACGTCAAGGTGAACCGGCGCTTCGCCGAGGCCGCCGCGGCCGTGGCCGCCGAGGGAGCCACGGTCTGGGTGCAGGACTACCAGCTGCAGCTCGTCCCTCAGATGCTGCGCGAGGCGCGACCCGACCTGACGATCGGCTACTTCCACCACATCCCCTTCCCGGCGTACGGGCTCTACTCGCAGCTGCCCTGGCGCCGACAGGTGCTGGAGGGGCTGCTCGGTGCCGACGTCATCGGCTTCCAGCGCGTGGCCGACGCCGGGAACTTCGCCCGTGCGGTGCGGCGGCAGTTCCGCTACGAGACGAAGGCTTCCGGCATCACCGTCCCCAACCCGGACGGCACCACCCGCCGCGCGCTGGCGAGGGCGTTCCCGATCTCGATCGATGCGTCTTCGTACGTGGAGCTCGCTCAGCGCGACGACGTGAAGGCCCGCGCCAAGGAGATCCGCGAGAGCCTGGGCAACCCGAGGAAGATCCTGCTCGGCGTCGACCGGCTGGACTACACCAAGGGCATCCGGCATCGCATGAAGGCCTTCGGAGAGCTCCTCGAAGACGGGCGCATCGCCGTCGAAGACGTCACGCTCGTCCAGGTCGCGAGCCCGAGCCGCGAGCGTGTCGCGGCGTACATGCAGCTGCGCGACGAGATCGAGCTCACCGTCGGGCGCATCAACGGCGACCACGACACGATGGGCCACACCGCGATCCGCTATCTTCACCAAGCGTACCCGCGGGAGGAGATGGTGGCCCTGTTCATGGCAGCCGACGTCATGCTGGTCACCGCCCTCCGCGACGGCATGAACCTGGTCGCGAAGGAATACGTCGCCGCGCGCATCGACAACCGAGGCGTGCTGGTGCTGAGCGAGTTCGCGGGCGCAGCCGACGAGCTGCCGAGCGCGGTGCGGATCAACCCGCACGACATCGACGGCATGAAGGACGCCATCATGCGTGCCATCGAGATGCCTCCCGCCGAGCAGGGGCGTCGTATGCGGGCGCTGCGCAGGAAAGTGCTCGAGAACGATGTCGCGCGGTGGTCGCAGTCGTTCCTCGACGCACTCGACGGTGCGCGCGAGCGGAACAGGTTCGCTTCGCTCAACAAGGCGGCGGAGTCGCGCGCATGACCGTCGATGTGGCCGCGGCCGACGCGGCGATCGCTCGGCTCGCAGCATCCGATCGCCTTCTCGTCGCGCTCGACTTCGACGGCACGCTGTCGCCTCTCGAAGACGAGCCGATGGACGCACGGATGCTGCCCGCCGCCCGTGACGCCGTGAACGCCGTGGTCGCGGCGCCGGACACCGTGGTGGCGTTCGTGTCGGGGCGGAGCCTCGTGGACCTGCGTGTCATCGCCGAGCACGACGACGCGTCGCGCGTGCTGCTGGCCGGATCGCACGGCGCGGAGTTCTGGGTCCCCGGCGAGGGGCTCGCCAGCCACGGCGAGGACGAGGCCGACGTCGCGCTGCGCGACGCGCTGCGCGGGCGCGCCGAGGACGCCACGGCGCACCTCGATGGTGTCTGGATCGAGCCGAAGACCTTCGGATTCGGTGTGCACACGCGGCGTGCGACGGCCGAGGCGGCGGCCGAGGCGAACGGCCTGGTCGACGAGATCGTCGCGGCGGGGGCGCCGCACTGGCGCCGGCGCACCGGGCACAACATCGTCGAGTTCGCCTTCCGCCACGAAGGCAAGGACTCCGCCATCGCCGAACTGCGTGAGCGCGTCGGTGCGACCGCTGTGCTGTTCGCCGGCGACGACGTCACCGACGAAGACGCGCTCGCGAGCCTCGGCGATGGAGACGTCGGTGTCCGCGTGGGGACGGGACAGACCTCCGCGACCGTCCGCGCTCCCGACATCGCTGCTCTCGCCGGGCTGCTGCAGCACCTCGCAGCGGCGCGTTCACGGAGTCGCGCCTAGGTCGGGGGCGCCGCTCCCGTCACTCGGGGCGAGCGGGTCGCTGTGCGGGAATACACTGAACCAATGGCCCAGCCCGATTCGCTCGCTGACAACTCCATCGACATCAAGCCCCGCAGTCGCGTCGTCACCGACGGCATCGAAGCCACGACGTCGCGCGGCATGCTCCGCGCCGTCGGCATGGGCGACGCGGACTGGGACAAGCCGCAGATCGGCATCGCGTCGAGCTGGAACGAGATCACCCCCTGCAACCTGAGCCTCGACCGGCTCGCGCAGGGCGCCAAGGAGGGCGTGCACGCCGGAGGCGGCTACCCGCTGCAGTTCGGCACCATCTCGGTGTCGGACGGCATCTCGATGGGCCACGAGGGCATGCACTTCTCCCTCGTCTCGCGCGAGGTCATCGCCGACTCGGTCGAGACCGTCATCATGGCCGAGCGCCTCGACGGCTCCGTGCTCCTGGCCGGCTGCGACAAGTCGATCCCCGGCATGCTCATGGCCTCTGCCCGCCTCGACCTGTCGAGCGTCTTCCTGTACGCCGGCTCGATCGCGCCGGGCTGGGTCAAGCTGTCGGACGGCACCGAGAAGGACGTCACCATCATCGACTCGTTCGAGGCCGTGGGCGCCTGCCTCGCGGGCAAGATGAGCGAGGCCGACCTCAAGCGGATCGAATGCGCGATCGCCCCGGGCGAGGGCGCGTGCGGCGGCATGTACACCGCCAACACGATGGCCTCGGTCGCCGAAGCGCTCGGCCTCAGCCTTCCGGGCTCGGCCGCGCCGCCCTCGGCCGATCGCCGCCGCGACTACTTCGCCCACCGCTCCGGCGAGGCGGTCGTCAACCTCCTCCGTCAGGGCATCACGACGCGCGACATCCTCACCAAAGAGGCGTTCGAGAACGCGATCGCGCTCGCGATGGCGCTGGGCGGCTCGACCAACGTCGTGCTGCACCTCCTCGCGATCGCCCGCGAGGCCGATGTCGACCTCAGCCTGCACGACTTCAACCGCATCGGCGACAAGGTGCCGCACGTCGCCGACATGAAGCCGTTCGGCAAGTACGTCATGAACGACGTCGACCGCCACGGCGGCATCCCCGTCATCATGAAGGCGATGCTCGACGAGGGCCTGCTCCACGGCGACGCGCTCACCGTCACCGGCAAGACGCTCGCCGAGAACCTCGCCGACCTGAACCCCGACCCGGTCGACGGCACCGTCATCCACTCCTTCGACGACCCGATCCACGCCAAGGGCGGCATCACGATCCTGCACGGCTCGATCGCCCCCGAGGGCGCCGTCGTCAAGTCGGCCGGCTTCGACGCGGACGTGTTCGAGGGCCCCGCCCGCGTGTTCGAGCGTGAGCGGGCGGCGATGGACGCCCTCGAGGCGGGCGAGATCGCCGCAGGGGACGTCGTCGTCATCCGCTACGAGGGTCCGAAGGGCGGACCCGGCATGCGCGAGATGCTCGCCATCACCGCCGCCATCAAGGGCGCTGGGCTCGGAAAAGATGTACTACTCTTGACGGACGGCAGATTCTCAGGCGGCACAACCGGCCTGTGCATCGGCCACATAGCACCCGAAGCGGTGGACGCAGGTCCCATCGCCTTCGTGCGCGATGGTGATCTGATACGGGTCGATATCGCGGCTCGCACTCTCGACCTACTCGTCGACGAGGCTGAGCTTGACTCCCGCCGCTCGGGCTGGGAGCCGCTTCCCCCGCGCTATACCCGTGGCGTCCTTGCCAAGTACTCCCGACTCGTGCGCTCCGCTGCGGAGGGCGCGACCACCGGTTGAGCCTGGCTTCCGACATCCCCTCCGACCCCCTTCAGAGGAAGATCACCATGTCAGCCGACACCGCCGCGGCCGTTCCCCGGCCGCCAGCCCGCACCGCCTCGACGCCCGTGCTCACGGGCGCGGAAGCGGTCGTCCGTTCGCTCGACCTGCTCGGGGTGACCGACGTCTTCGGTCTTCCCGGCGGCGCGATCATGCCCGTCTACGACCCGCTCATGGATGACGACGCCGTGCGTCACATCCTCGTCCGGCACGAGCAGGGCGCCGGTCACGCCGCGGAGGGCTACGCCGCGGCATCGGGCCGCGTCGGCGTGGCGCTCGCGACGTCGGGTCCGGGTGCGACCAACCTCGTCACCGCGATCGCGGACGCCTACATGGACTCCGTGCCGATCGTCTGCATCACCGGGCAGGTCTTCTCGACCCTCATGGGGACGGATGCCTTCCAGGAGGCCGACATCGTCGGCATCACGATGCCGATCACGAAGCACTCGTTCCTGGTGAAGCGCGCCGAGGACATCCCCGGCGCGATCGCCGCGGCGTTCGAGATCGCGTCGACCGGTCGTCCGGGCCCCGTGCTCGTGGACATCACGAAGGACGCGCAGCAGGCCGAGGTGCCCTTCGTGTGGCCGCCGAACGTCGACCTCCCCGGGTACCGTCCGGTCACGAAGGCGCACGGCAAGCAGATCCAGGCAGCCGCCCAGCTCATCGCCGACGCCAAGAAGCCCGTGCTGTACGTCGGCGGCGGCGTCGTGCGCGCCCGTGCGTCCGAGGAGCTCCGGTCGCTCGCCGAGACGACCGGCGCGCCGCTCGTGACCACGCTGATGGCGCGCGGCGCCTTCCCGGACTCGCACCCGCAGCACCTCGGCATGCCCGGCATGCACGGCACCGTGCCGGCGGTGCTCGCGCTGCAGGAGGCCGACCTCATCGTCGCGCTCGGCGCGCGGTTCGACGACCGCGTCACCGGCAAGGCCGCGCTCTTCGCGCCGCACGCGAAGGTCGTGCACGTCGACATCGATCCCGCAGAGATCTCGAAGATCCGCACGGCGGACGTGCCCATCGTGGGCGACCTCAAGGACGTGCTCGTCGACCTCGACGTCGCGTTCCGCGCGGTCAGCGGCGCCGCCTCGCCCGACATCACGGAGTGGTGGTCGTTCCTCGACGGCCTGCGCGACGAGTTCCCTCTCGGCTACACCCAGCCGAGCGACGGGCTCATGGCGCCGCAGTACGTGATCCAGCGCATCGGCGAGCTCACGGGCCCCGAGGGCATCTACGCCGCAGGCGTCGGACAGCACCAGATGTGGGCTGCGCAGTTCATCAAGTACGAGCGTCCGAACGCCTGGCTGAACTCGGGCGGCGCGGGCACGATGGGCTACTCGGTCCCCGCGGCGATGGGCGCGAAGGTCGCCGCGCCGGACCGCGTCGTGTGGGCGATCGACGGCGACGGCTGCTTCCAGATGACCAATCAGGAGCTCGCCACCTGCGCGATCAACAACATCCCGATCAAGGTCGCGATCATCAACAACTCGTCGCTGGGCATGGTGCGCCAGTGGCAGACGCTGTTCTACGACGGCCGCCACTCGAACACCGACCTCAACACCGGCCACGGCACGGTGCGCATCCCCGACTTCGTGAAGCTGGCGGAGGCGTACGGCTGCCTCGCGATCCGCGTCGAGAAGGAAGAGGACGTGGATGCCGCGATCCAGAAGGCCCTCGAGACGAACGACCGTCCCGTGGTCATCGACTTCGTCGTGAGTGCCGACGCGATGGTGTGGCCGATGGTGCCGCAGGGCGTGAGCAACAGCTTCGTCCAGTACGCGCGGGACCACTCGCCCGCCTTCGACGAGCAGGAGGACTGAGACATGACGAGTCACGTGCTGAGCCTCCTCGTGGAGGACAAGCCCGGCCTGCTGACGCGCGTCGCGGGTCTGTTCGCCCGACGCGGCTTCAACATCGAGTCGCTCGCGGTGGGCGTCACCGAGGTCCCCGGGCTCTCGCGCATCACGGTCGTCGTGGACGTCGACGAGCTGCCCCTCGAGCAGGTCACCAAGCAGCTCAACAAGCTCATCAACGTCATCAAGATCGTCGAGCTCGACCCCGCGGCATCCGTTCAGCGCGAGCACATGCTCGTGAAGGTGCGCGCCGACAACCAGACCCGGTCGAACGTGCTCGAGGTGGTGAACCTCTTCCGGGGCCAGATCGTCGACTATGCGCCCGACGCGCTCGTCGTCGAGGTGACCGGCGACAAGGGCAAGGTCGACGCGTTCCTGCGGGCGCTCGAGCCGTTCGGCATCAAGGAGCTGGCGCAGTCCGGCCTCGTCGCCATCGGCCGCGGCGGCAAGAGCATCACCGAGCGCGTGCTGCGCGGCTGACGCTTCGGCACGCCCCGCCGCAGCATCCAACACTTTCCAGAACCGATCAATCAAGGAGAAACACGAAGATGGCTGAGATCTTCTACGACGCCGATGCCGACCTGAGCATCATCCAGGGCAAGAAGGTGGCGATCGTGGGCTACGGCTCGCAGGGTCACGCGCACGCCCAGAACCTTCGCGACTCGGGTGTCGAGGTCGTCATCGCGCTCAAGGACGGCTCGAAGTCGATCGAGAAGGCGCAGGACGAGGGCTTCGAGGTCAAGTCGGTCGCCGACGCGGCCGAGTGGGCCGACGTCATCATGATCCTCGCGCCGGACCAGCACCAGCGCACGATCTACAACGACAGCATCAAGGACAAGCTGACCGCGGGCAAGACGCTCGCGTTCGCGCACGGCTTCAACATCCGCTTCGGCTACATCGACGCGCCCGAGGGCGTCGACGTCATCCTCGTCGCACCGAAGGCCCCGGGTCACACGGTGCGTCGTGAGTACGTCGCGGGCCGCGGCATCCCCGACATCATCGCCGTCGAGCGCGACGCGTCGGGCAACGCCTGGGCGACCGCGCTCTCGTACGCGAAGGCCATCGGCGGCACGCGCGCCGGCGTCATCAAGACGACCTTCACCGAGGAGACCGAGACCGACCTGTTCGGCGAGCAGGCCGTCCTCTGCGGCGGTGTGTCGCAGCTGGTCCAGTACGGTTTCGAGACGCTCACCGAGGCCGGCTACCAGCCGCAGATCGCCTACTTCGAGGTGCTGCACGAGCTGAAGCTCATCGTCGACCTGATGTGGGAGGGCGGCATCGCCAAGCAGCGCTGGTCGGTCTCCGACACCGCCGAGTACGGCGACTACGTCTCGGGCCCGCGCGTCATCGACCCGCGCGTCAAGGAGAACATGCAGGCCGTGCTCGCCGACATCCAGTCGGGCGCGTTCGCCAAGCGCTTCATCGACGACCAGGACAACGGCGCGGTCGAGTTCCTCGAGCTGCGCGAGAAGGCCGCCGCTCACCCGATCGAGTCGGTCGGCAAGGACCTGCGCTCGCTCTTCGCGTGGAAGCAGCAGGACGCGGACTACGTCGAGGGCAACGCGGCGCGCTGATCCCCGGCCGCTGAGCGCACGACGCGCGATCGTCACCGAGAGCCCGGGCCCGAAAGGGGCCCGGGCTCTCGGCGTTCGTCGGTGGGGGGAGTGGCCGCGGATCGCCGGCGAGAGGATGTCTGCGCAGATCGGATGCTGCAGCCGAGGTCGCATTCCGATGCCGGAGGCTGCGACGCTCTGTGTTTCACGGCCCGGCGTATCAGCGCACGACAACCGCCACTCATCCACACAGCCTCGCCAACCCGGGCGAGCATCACGAAAGGAACGGCCATGGACGGGAGCACCCTGACCTTCACGGCCGACCGGCTCGATCGCGAGCGGGCGGCCGCCCTGGATCGCGAGAACGAGATCCTCCGCCGCATCGCCGACCGCGGTGCGACGGTCACTCCCGAGAGCCCGGCGTCGCACGTCGTCGCGGGCCTCGGAGTGTGGTTCCGCAACCTCTTCACGAGGCCGCGGCAGCTGCGGTTCTCCTGAATCCGCAGAGACCCGCCGCCCGGGAGCGGCGGGTCTCGCCGTGTCTACGGCATGGGTTCGCCCCGAGCTAGGCTCACGTCATGCCTGCACCGCGCCCCATCGAGATCGCCGTCCAAGACGCCGCCGGTGCGCGCGTCGCCATCGCCGCGGGCGCCGCACGCGTGGAACTCTGCCAGGCCCTGGACGTCGGCGGCCTGACGCCGTCGCTCGCGACCCTCGAAGCCGTCCTCGCCGCTGTCGACCCCTCGACCGTGAACGTGCTCGTGCGCCCCCGCGGCGGCGGGTTCGTCTACGACACCGAAGAGGTGGCGCTCGTGTCGGCCGACATCCGCGCCTGCGTCGACCGCGGCGCGGGCGGGGTGGTCGTCGGCGCCCTCACTCCCGCAGGCGGCCTCGACGTCGAGACGCTGCGGAGATGGCGGGATGCTGCCGGCCCGGCGACTCTCGTGTTCCACCGCGCCGTCGACGCCGCCGCGGACCCCTCCGCCGTCTTCGACGCGCTCGTCGCCGAGCGCGTCGACCGTGTGCTGACGTCGGGCGGAGCGCCGCGGTCCATCGACGGACTCGAGGCGCTCACCGCGTTCGCGGCACGATCGGGCGATGTCGAGGTGATGGCGGGCGGCGGCGTGCAGCCGGCCGACATCCCTGCGCTGTTCGCAGCGGGCGTGGACGCCGTGCATCTGTCTGCGCGGTCCCGCGCCGGACGCGACGCTCCGTCGGGACCGGGCGGCGGCTCGGCCGGCCATGACGTCACGGACCCCGCCATCGTGGAGCACGCCGTCGCCGCGGCAGCAGGCTGAGGCGACCGTCCCGCGTCCGTGCACCGGATGATCGCCGGCGCGCCCGTGCCGGCGATCCTGTGCGCGACACGGTCGGAGCGTGCGCGACACGAGACGTGTGACCACATTCCACGCAGCATCCGTTCTCCTCATCTCGGCGGCTGGCGGCTGTACCGCTGCTGCCGGGCAACCACGACAACACGCGCGGCGTGAACTCCAGGTGGATCTGGCGGCGGGCGTGCTGGCGGTCGACACCTTCTCGATGCGGTGTCCCTCGCGCGAGACTGACGTATCAGGGCGCGCGGGGCCCACCTCGGAATCGTGAGGGGCGCGAGCCCCGCACATTCGACCAGAAGCAGAGGAGCTGTCATGAACGTCGAACCGTGGAGCACCGTCGGACCGGGATCGACGGCGCCGGTCGTCCCCGGCATCCAATACCTCCTGCGGGCGCACGGCCACGCCGTCGTCGTGGACGGCGACTACGGGCCTGCGACCGCAGCCGCGGTCAGCGCCTTCCAGACCGCGCAGGGCGTTCCGTCCGACGGCATCGTCGGAGCCGTGACCTGGCCGCGCCTCGTCATCGCGGTGCAGCAGGGGTCCACCGGCGATGCCGTGCGGGCCGTGCAGCAGTTCGGTCTCCCGCGGTCGCCGGGGGAGGATCCGCTCGTCGTCGACGGCAGCTTCGGCCCGATCACGAAGGAGCGGGTCGAGTTCTTCCAGGAGTCGTGGGGGCTCACCCTCGACGGTGTCGCGGGTCGCGAGACCTGGTCGTTCTTCAGCACGTTCGTGCCCGGCGACCGCCCGTGGGCGCTCGTGAAGCAGGGGTCGTCGCAGGCCACGAACTGGCGCGTGCTCGCTGCGCAGCACCTGCTGCGCGCGCACGGCGCGACCATCGCCGCCGACGGCGCGTTCGGCCCGCTGAGCGGCCAGGCCGCCAAGACCTTCCAGCAGACCCTGCGCGCCGTCGAGATCTCGACCACGCTCGGGCAGCTGGACTGGCCCAGCCTCATCATGACCGTGAAGCAGGGCGACGGCCCGGCCGGCGCCGAAGGCGAGGCGGTGCGCGCCGTGCAGACGCTCCTCGCCGGGCTCACCGTCGACGGCGACTTCGGCCCGCTGACGGATGCCGCCGTCCGCGAGTTCCAGCAGATGTTCGCGCCGCCGGCGGACGGGATCGTCGGTCCCGAGACCTGGCACACCCTGATGCTGCGGCTCTTCGAATGAGTGCTGCGGGCCTGAGCGTCGCCCGCAGCGGGTGTCGCTCGGGGCCCTCGCCCCGCGGCACTACGCTGAGAACGTGACGACCGGACGCGACGACGACGCCCTCACGTGGGACGGCGACGACGATCCCACGCTCGACCACGGCGCGACCGGCGAGCCGAGCGCCGACGCCGAGCCCGAGGCGGAGACCCCGCCCCCGGCCGAGGCGTCGAAGGTCGAGCTCCCCGAGGGCTTCACCGCGGTCGGTCGGGGCAGCGACGCCGTCGGCGCGGAAGGCCCAGCCGACGCGGGGGCTGCAGCATCCGTCGCCCCCTCCGTCGACACGACCGCAGAGCGTCACGCGATGGGCAACGGCACGCTGATCGCCTTCGGCGTGCTGGGCGGCGTCTACGCCCTGTACGCGATCGGCTGGCTCATCGGCGGCCTGCGCCTGCAGGGCAAGGCGCAGTACCTCGTCCTCGACGTCATGTACCAGGGCAGCCTGTGGCTCGCCGTGCTCGCGCCGCTGCTGTGGTTCGCGACGGCCTTCCTCTTGACCCGCGGAGCGCGCGCGTGGGTGCGGTTCGCGTGGCTCGCGGCGGGAGTCGTGCTGCTGCTGCCCTGGCCCTTCGTGATGATCGGGGCGATCGGACAATGAGCGACGACGTGACGGATGCTGCGATCCCGGCCGCGAGGCGAGGAAAGACGCCCACGTGGCTCGTGGCCGCGATCTCGGGCGTGGTCGGGCTGTTCTACGCCTACGCGGTCTGGAACGCCGTCGGCAACCTCGTCGCGACGCTCGGCGTGTTCGCCGACGCCGGCCTGACGCTCAACGCGCTCGGATGGTTCATCTGGATCTTCGCCGCGGTGTTCCCGCTGCTGGTGTGGGGCGGAGCGTTCGCGATCGGGTACCGGCGCGCGCCGCACGAGCTCCTCCTCGTGATGCTCACGGGCCTCGCACTCGTCGCCGTCTTCTGGCTGAACGTCGTCGCCTACACGACCCTCAACTCCGCGTCGTTCCTGGGCTGAGCACGCGCGCGGCGTCACACGGTCGGGCGCGTCGCCGCGCGGGCGGTAGGCTGGCACAGGCCTCGCCCCCCGACGGCGTGCGGCGCGGCATCCGGTTCTGCTCCGCGCGTTCGCGCACCGCCCCACTAAGGAACACCCGTGCCGAAGCCTGTCGTCCTCATCGCCGAAGAGCTCTCTCCCGCCACGATCGATGCCCTGGGTCCCGACTTCGACGTGCGCAACGTCGACGGCACCGACCGCCCCGCGCTGCTCGAGGCCCTCGCCGACGCCAACGCCGTGCTGATCCGCTCGGCGACCAAGATCGACGCCGAGGCGATCGCCGCGGCGCCCGTCCTCAAGGTCGTGGCCCGTGCCGGCGTCGGTCTCGACAACGTCGACATCAAGACGGCGACCACCGCCGGCGTCATGGTCGTGAACGCGCCGACCTCCAACATCATCTCGGCGGCCGAGCTCACCGTCGGCCACATCCTCAGCCTCGCGCGCCGCATCCCCGCGGCCCACGCGTCGCTCGCGGGCGGCGCGTGGAAGCGCAGCTCGTACACCGGCACCGAGCTGTTCGAGAAGACGGTGGGCATCATCGGGCTCGGCCGCATCGGCGCCCTGATCACGGCCCGCCTGCAGGCGTTCGACGTCCGCGTCATCGCGTACGACCCGTACGTCACGAGCGCCCGCGCCCAGCAGCTCGGCGTGCAGCTGGTCACCCTCGACGAGCTGCTCGAGCAGAGCGACTTCGTCACGATCCACATGCCGAAGACGCCCGAGACGACGGGCATGATCGGCGCCGAGCAGTTCAAGATCATGAAGCCGACCGCGTACGTCGTGAACGTCGCGCGCGGCGGCCTCATCGACGAAGAGGCTCTGCACGCCGCCCTCACCGCCGGCGAGATCGCCGGCGCGGGCCTCGACGTCTTCACGTCCGAGCCCCCGGCCGAGGGCGGCACCGCGGCGGCCCTGCTGGACCTGCCGAACGTCGTCGTCACGCCCCACCTCGGCGCCTCGACCGAAGAGGCGCAGGAGAAGGCCGGCGTCTCCGTCGCCAAGTCGGTGCGCCTCGCGCTCGGCGGCGAGCTGGTGCCCGACGCCGTGAACGTCGCGGGCGGCGTGATCGACCCCTACGTGCGCCCCGGCATCCCGCTGGTCGAGAAGCTCGGCCAGATCTTCTCGGCGCTCGCGCGGTCGCCCCTCACGAGCCTCGACGTCGAGGTGCACGGCGAGCTGCAGGCCTACGACGTCAGCGTGCTCAAGCTCGCCGCGCTCAAGGGCGTCTTCACGAACATCGTCAGCGAGACGGTGTCGTACGTGAACGCGCCCCTGCTCGCCGAGCAGCGCGGCGTCGAGGTGCGTCTGCTCGTCGACGACGACAGCCCCGAGTACCGCAACGTCATCACGCTGCGCGGCGCCCTGTCCGACGGCTCGCAGCTCGCGATCTCAGGCACGCTCACCGGCCCGAAGCAGGTCGAGAAGCTCGTCGGCATCAACGACTACGCGATCGAGCTTCCGATCGAGACCAACCACGTCGTCATGCTCTACAAGGATCGCCCCGGCATCGTCGCGATCTACGGGCAGAAGTTCGGTGAGGCGGGCATCAACATCGCCGGCATGCAGATCGCGCGCCAGACGGCCGGCGGTCAGGCGCTGTCGGTGCTGACGGTCGACTCGCCCGTCCCCGACGCACTGCTCGACGAGGTGAGCACCGCGATCCAGGCCGACCTGTTCCGCCAGATCGAGATCACCGAGTCCTGATCCGACGACGGATGCCGCGTCCCTGAGCCCTCGCAACGGGCGGGGGTGCGGCATCCGTCGTTCCTGCCTGTGCGTGGGCTGGTCGCGTTGACGCGATCGGCGCGGCTCAGGGGCGCGCGGCGCGCTCCACGAGCGAGACCAGCGCGTCGAGCGCTTCGCCACGGGGCACGGGACCCGGGATCGAGCCGCCCGAGAGCGCGTTGTTGAAGTACAGCCCGTCGCTCACGAGCATCACCAGGTCGAGCGCCGTCGCGTCCTTGGTGTGCGGCTCGAGCACGGCGGCCCAGGCGTCGCGGATCTGCCGCAGCGCATCGCTCGCCGTGGCGTCGCCGCCCTGCGCGAGGCGGGAGGTCGCCAGGATCGCGCGGTCGATCGGGTCGTTCGCCATGACCGAGGTGTGCAGGAAGTAGGCGATGGGCCCCTCGGGCGCCGCCGCCATGAGGTCGACGTCGGCCTGCACGAGCGTCCGGAGACGATCGATCAGCGCTGCCTCGAGCGCCTCCTTCGTGCCGAAGTGGTAGAGCAGGCCGCCCTTCGAGACGCCTGCGGCCCTCGCCGTGGCGTCCATCGTGGCCGCGCGCTCGCCCTCCTCGATCAGGATCTGCTCGAAGGCGTCGAGCACCTTCTCGCGGGCGAGGGGAGGGCGACTCATGGCCTCGATGGTATCGACAGGCGTCGCGGCATCCTGTTACTATACCGGCTGGACGGTATAGAAATGATGACTCTCACTCAAGAACTCTCCCTCGCCGACGCCCAGGGACGGAAGGTCGGCTGGCGCGGCTGGGCCGCTCTGGTGGTGCTGATGCTGCCGGTGCTGCTCGTGTCGGTCGACAACACGGTGCTGAGCTTCGCGCTGCCGTCGATCGCGCTCGAACTCGGACCGTCAAGCGCCCAGCAGCTGTGGATCATCGACGCATACCCCCTCGTGCTGGCTGGTCTGCTCGTCACGATGGGCACGCTCGGCGATCGGTTCGGACGGCGACGGATGCTGCTCATCGGCGCGACCGGATTCGCCGCGGTCTCCGTGCTCGCGGCGTTCGCGCCGAGCGCCGCGTGGCTCATCGCCGCCCGCGCGGCGATGGGCGTGTTCGGCGCGATGCTGATGCCGTCGACGCTGTCGCTGCTGCGCAGCATCTTCACCGACCGCGATCAGCGGCGTCTCGCGATCGCCGTCTGGGCGTCGATGTTCTCCGCGGGGGCCGCGCTCGGACCGATCGTGGGCGGCCTGCTGCTCGAGCACTTCTCGTGGGGGTCAGTCTTCCTCCTCTCGGTGCCCGTGCTGATCCCGCTGCTGGTGCTCGCGCCGCTCCTCGTGCCCGAGAGCCGCGACCCGAAGCCGGGCCGCATCGATCCGCTCAGCATCGCCCTGTCGATGGCGACCATGATCCCGATCGTGTACGGCATCAAGGAGCTCGCCGTCCACGGGTTCGCCCTCGCCGCGTGGCTGCCGATGCTCGTCGGTCTCGGCTTCGGCGTGCTCTTCGTGCGCCGCCAGCTGCGTGCCCAGACCCCGATGCTCGACATGCGCCTGTTCGGCCTCGGCACATTCAGCGGCGCGCTGCTGGTGAACCTGCTCAGCGTGATCGCGCTCGTCGGCTTCCTGTTCTTCGTGGCCCAGCACCTGCAGCTCATCGTCGGGCTGTCGCCGATGCAGGCGGGGCTCGCTCTCGTGCCCGGACTCGCGATGATGATCCTGGCGGGCCTCGCGGTCGTGCCGATCTCGAAGAAGTGGCCTGCGCGCGTCGTGGTGCCGGCGGCGCTCGTCTTCTCGGTCGCGGGCTACGTCGCGGTCGCCTTCGCCACGGGCCCGGACAGCGTCGGCACGCTCGTCGCGGCCTTCGTCTCGCTCGGCATCGGCATCGGCGCAGCCGAGACCGTGTCGAACGAACTGGTGCTCTCGAGCGCACCTCCCGCGAAGGCGGGTGCCGCGAGCGCCGTCTCCGAGACCGCGTACGAGCTGGGGGCCGTTCTCGGCACGACGGTGCTGGGCGGCATCCTGACGGCTCTCTACCGCTCGAATCTCGTGGTGCCGGACGGCGTGACGGATGCTGCGGCCGCCGCCGCGTCCGAGACCCTGGCGGGTGCGGTGCACACGGCCGACCAGATCGGCGGGGCGACCGGCGAGGCGCTGTTCGAGGCGGCGGCGACGGCGTTCGACGCCGGCGTGACCGTCACGGCGCTCATCGGGGCGGCTCTCGTGGTCGTCGCGGGGGTCATCGCGGCCACTACCCTGGGAGGGTCCCGCCAGAAGTCGTAGGAGCACCATGTCGCGTGTCGTGAAGCTGGCCGTCATCCCGGGTGACGGCATCGGTCCGGAGGTCATCGCCGAAGCGGAGAAGGTGCTCGACGCCGCGACCGCGGGCAGCAGCATCCGTTTCGAGAAGACGCGATACTCGCTCGGCGCCGCCCGCTTCCTCGAGACCGGCGACACGCTCACGGCCGACGACCTCGACGCGATCAAGGCGCAGGACGCCATCCTGCTGGGCGCCGTCGGCGGAGTCCCCGGCGACCCGCGGCTCAAGAACGCGAACATCGAGCGCGGGCTGCTGCTCACGCTGCGCTTCGAGCTCGACCACTACATCAACCTCCGCCCCTCGAAGCTGTACCCGGGCGTGCCGGGGCCGCTCGCCGAGCCGGGCGACATCGACTTCGTCGTGGTGCGCGAGGGCACCGAAGGCCCGTACGTCGGCAACGGGGGCTCCATCCGCACCGGCACCCCGCACGAGGTCGCGAACGAGACCTCGGTGAACACCGCCTTCGGGGTGGAGCGCGTCGTGCGCTACGCGTTCGAGCTGGCCGAGCGCCGCCGCAAGAAGCTCACCCTCGTGCACAAGACCAATGTGCTCGTGCACGCCGGCGGCATCTGGAAGCGTCTCGTCGACGAGGTGGCGCGGGAGCACCCGGACGTGACCGTAGACTATGTGCACGTCGACGCGGCCACCATCTATCTGGTCACGAACCCGGGTCGTTTCGACGTGATCGTCACCGACAACCTCTTCGGCGACATCCTCACAGACCTGGCCGGCGCCGTCACCGGTGGCATCGGCCTCGCAGCCTCGGGCAACATCAACCCCGACGGCGCGTTCCCCTCGATGTTCGAGCCCGTGCACGGATCGGCGCCCGACATCGCAGGACAGCAGAAGGCCGATCCCACGGCCGCGATCCTCTCCGTCTCGCTGCTGCTCGATCACCTCGGGCTCACCGACGAGGCACAGCGCGTCACCACGGCTGTGGAGGACGACATCGCGACCCGGGGCACGGCATCCCGTACGACGGCGCAGGTCGGCGACGCCATCGCCGCACGACTCCAGGCGTAACCTGGAACCGGCAAGCGCCGTCCACTCTCGCGGCTCGACCGCACGAAAGCACAGGCTCGTCATGACCCTCATCGATTCCGATCCCGACACCGGACTCGCGCCTCTCGAGTTCACCGTCAACCGCAACCTGCAGGCGAAGACCGCTCAGCAGCGCGAGGAGATCCTCGCGAACCCCGGCTTCGGCACCAGCTTCACCGACCACATGGTCGACATCTGCTGGTCGACGGGCGGCGGATGGCACCGTCCGCGTGTCCAGCCGTACGGCCCGCTGTCGCTCGACCCCGCGGCGGCGGTCCTGCACTACGGTCAGGAGATCTTCGAGGGCATCAAGGCCTACCGGCACGCCGACGGCTCGATCCACACCTTCCGTCCGGACCAGAACGGCCGGCGCCTGCAGCGCTCGGCGCGGCGCCTCGCGCTGCCGGAGCTGCCGGTCTCGTACTTCATCCAGTCGCTGCGCGAGCTCATCGCCGTCGACGGCGCCTGGGTCCCGTCCGGCGACGACCAGAGCCTGTATCTGCGTCCGTTCATGTTCGCCAAGGAGGCGTTCCTCGGCGTGCGTCCCGCGCACAAGGTCGGCTACTACGTGATCGCCTCGCCCGCCGGCGCCTACTTCAAGGGCGGCGTCCAGCCGGTGTCGATCTGGCTCAGCGAGGACTATGCGCGTGCCGGCAAGGGCGGCACGGGTGCGGCCAAGACCGGCGGCAACTACGCCGCGAGCCTCCTGCCGCAGTCCGAGGCGTACGAGAACGAGTGCGACCAGGTCGTGTTCCTCGACCAGGACCGCAACGTCGAGGAGCTCGGCGGCATGAACGTCGTCTTCGTCTACAAGGACGGCACGCTCGTCACGCCGCAGTCCGCATCGATCCTCGAGGGCATCACGCGCGACTCGATCCTGCAGCTCGCGGCCGACCGCGGTCACAAGGTCGAGGGCCGTGCGGTGTCGTTCGACGAGTGGCGCCAGGGCGTGGCCTCCGGCGACATCGTCGAGGTCTTCGCGTGCGGCACCGCCGCGGTGGTCACGCCCATCGGCGTGCTCAAGGGCAAGGACTTCCTCGACGAGCAGCCGACCGGCGAGCTCGCGCTGTCGCTGCGCGAAGAGCTCACCGACATCCAGTACGGCCGCCGCGAGGACAAGCACGGCTGGCTCGTGCGCCTCGACGCCTGACCGACGCCCCGCACGGGTTCTCGAGCGGACGGATGCTGCGGCATCCGTCCGCTCCGTCGTTCCGGTGCGCGGATCCCGGGCCGGCGTCGGCGCTACTCGCTAGGCTGAGCCCGTGAGGATCGCGCGCTTCAGCCACAACGACGCCATCAGATTCGGGATCGTCGACGAGGGCGAGCTGGTCGTCCTCGCGGGCGACCCGATGTTCGCGGGCTACGACACGACGGGGGAGCGCGTGCCGCTCGCCGACGTCGCGCTGCTGGCGCCCGTGATCCCCCGCTCGAAGATCGTCGCGGTCGGCCGCAACTACCGCGACCACGCTGCCGAGATGGGCAACGAGGTGCCGGTGTCGCCGATGCTGTTCTTCAAGCCGAACACCTCGGTGATCGGCCCGGGTGACGCCGTCGTGCTGCCGAAGGGGTCGGACTTCATCAGCTTCGAGGGCGAGCTCGCCGCCGTCATCGGCCGCATCGCCAAGAACGTCTCCGCCGAGAACGCGCTCGACTACGTCTTCGGGTACACCATCGCGAACGACCTCACCGCGCGCGACTGGCAGAAGTCGGACGGCCAGTGGGCGCGCGCCAAGGGCTTCGACACGTCGTGCCCCCTGGGTCCCGCGATCGAGACCGATTTCGACGTGAACGGCCCGGCCGTCATCACGACGCGACTCAACGGCGAGGTGCGCCAGCAGGGGCCGATCAGCGACATGATCTTCTCGCTCGCCGACGTGATCGCGTTCGCCTCCGCCGCCTTCACCCTGCTTCCCGGTGACGTGATCCTGACGGGCACTCCGGCCGGTGTCGGCCAGATCAGCGCGGGCGACACCGTCGAGGTCGAGATCACCGGGCTCGGGACGCTCCGCAATCCCGCCCGCGATGCCTGAGACCGGATCAGAACCGGCGGTCGACCCCGCGACGACCGCCGCCGAGGTCGCCCGCGTCCAGCGGCGCACCGTGTGGGTGCTGTCGGGCGGTCAGGTGCTCGGTGGCCTCGCGTTCGGCGCGACGCTGTCGCTCGGCGCCGTACTCGCGGCCGAGCTGTCCGGCGAGGACGCGCTGTCAGGACTGGCGGCGGCCGCCGTCACCTTCGGCACCGCGCTGACCGCGGTCCCGCTCGCGGCGATCGCGCGCCGTCGCGGCCGCCGGCTGTCGCTCACCACCGGCATGGCCGTCGCCCTCGTCGGCGTCGGCCTCGTGATCCTCGCCGTCTCCCTGCGATCGTTCCCGGTGCTGCTCGCCGGGTTCCTCATCATCGGCTCGGGGCAGGCCGCGAATCTGCAGTCCCGGTTCGCCGCGGCGGATCTTGCGACGGATGCCTCGCGCGGGCGTGATCTGTCGATCGTCGTGTGGGCCACCACCGTGGGCGCGGTGCTCGGCCCCAACCTGACCGGGCCCGGCGAGGTGGTCGGTCAGGCGATCGGGATGCCGCCGCTGACCGGCGCCTATCTGTTCACCCTCGTGGCGCAGGGACTCGCGATCGTGCTGTACCTGGTCGCGATGCGACCCGATCCGCTGCTGCTCGCGCAGCGCCTGGTGGCTTCCGCGAAGGCGGCGAGCCGCGCGATCGCCAAGGCGGACAGGCCCCTGGCCGCGCGCTACGCGATCTTCGCGGTGGCCGCGGCCCACGGCACGATGGTCTCGGTCATGGCGATGACTCCGGTGCACCTGGCACATCTGACCCACGAGGCGTCGGAGGCGGCCACGCTGTCCATCATCGGCCTCACGATCAGCCTGCACATCGCCGGCATGTACGTGCTGTCGCCGGTCTTCGGCATCCTCGCCGACAAGGTGGGGCGCGTGCCGACGATCCTCATCGGACAGGCGCTGCTGGCCGCGGCGCTGTTGACGGCGTCGTTCGGTCAGGCGTCGACCACGGCGGTCACGGTCGCCCTCGTGCTCCTCGGCCTCGGCTGGAGCGCCACGACGGTCGCCGGCTCCACGCTGCTCACCGAGTCCTCGTCGGAGGAGCTGCGCACCAGACGGCAGGGTCTCAGCGACTTCACGATGAGTATCGTCGGCGGCGTCGGTGCGATCGCGGCGGGCGCGCTGCTCGGCTGGATCGGCTACGGCGGCCTCTCCCTCGTCGTCCTGGTGCTCGTGGCGGCCTCGGTGCTGCTCTCGCCGCTGGGCTGGCGCGCGTCGACCGCACCGGCACCCGAGGCCGCTTCGGGCGCCTGACGCCGCCCGACGCGGAACTCAGAACCTCGTCTCGATCAGGTCGGTGACGATCGCGGTCTCGATGTCGTCGACCGAGTCCACGACCGGCATGAGCCGCCACTTGTCGAACATCGTGCACGGGTGCGAGAGCCCGAACACCACGAGGTCGCCGACAGCGAGCGGCGAGTCCGGCGCGATGCGCACGAATCCGTGCTGATCGCTGAGCTTCGTCATCTCCGCTCCGGGGAGCAGCATCCGTCCGCCTCCGCTCCCGATCGCGAACAGCGGCGTCGGCGGCCCCTCGTCGTAGGGGAAGTCGCGCTTGCCCGCATCGACGATCGCCGTGCCGGCGTCGAGCCGCGACACCACGCGCGCCAGCCCGCGTGCCGCGGGGCGGAGTCCCGATCCCTCGAACGGCGAGTTCTGCCGGTAGTAGCCGTGGTCGTGAACGACGTACGCGCCCGAGCGCAGCACGAACCGCGCGCGGTCGCCACCGACCGCCGCCGCGGCGAAGGCCGCGCCGACGACATCGGGGTAGGCGCTGCCACCCGCCGACACCAGCACATCGCCGTCGCCGTACAGCGGGGCGATGGCGTCGTGGACCGCGAGCAGCTCGTCGACGTACGCCCGCGCGGATGTCAGCGCGTCCTCGCCGCGCCCGTGCGCGACCGAGCCCTCGTACCCGGTTACGCCGGCGAGCCGGACGGCCGGCGAGGCGGCGGCACGCTCCGCGACCGCGACCGCGGCGTCCAGCGACCGGGCACCCGTGCGGCCACCCGGGCGCCCGACGTCCACGAGGACCTCCAGGGGCCGCTCCACGGATCCGTCGAGGGCGCGCTCGATGGACTCGATCCCTGCGACGTCGTCGACCCAGCTCCACACCCGCTTTCCCCCCGCGACGGCGTCCGCGGTCCAGCGGATCGCCTCGGGCTGCACGAGCTGGTTCGCGAGCATGATCGCGGGGACGCCCGCGTCCACCGCCACGCGCAGTTGCGACGGGGTGGCCACCGTGATGCCGGTCGCACCCGCGTCGAGCTGCCGGCGCCACAGCTGCGGAGCCATCGTGGTCTTGCCGTGGGGCATGAGCTCGAGTCCGCGCGAGGCGACCCAGCCGGCGAGGAACGCGATGTTGTCGTCGAGCACACCGTCGTCGAGCACGACGAGCGGCGTCCAGAGGTCGATGAGCCGAGGCTCACGCGCCAGGAACTCCGCGACGGTCAGGCCCGCAGCATCCGTCGGCACACCCTTGTCGGTCGTGTCGAGCACGCGGTCGGCGACCGCGCGGCGCGGCGAGGTCATCACTCGCCCGGAACGACCGCGACCACGTCGATCTCGACGAGGATGTCGTAGAGGTCCGAGCCGACGGTGGTCCGCACGGGGTAGGGCTCCGTGAAGAACTCCGCGTAGGCGCGGTTGTACTCGGCGAAGTCGCGCTTGAGGTGCTGCAGGTGCGCGGTGACCTTCACGACGTCGTCGAACGAGGCGCCCTTGGCCGCGAGCACGCTGCCGACGTTGCGGAGCACCTGCTGCGTCTGCTCGTAGACGCCGCCGGGAACGACCTCGCCGGTCGCCGGGTCCTGCGGGCCGAAGCCGGCGGTGAACAGCAGTCCGGCGGCGGCGACGCCGTGGCTGTAGGGGCCTGCGGGCTTGGGGGCGTTCTCGATGAGCACGGCTTGCTTGGTCATGGGGTTCCTCTCCTGGGGGCCATCGGGCGCTCGCCTGTCACACTGTGCCGCTCGCAGCGACACGTGGTGACAGGTGAGCAGTGAGTGGTGCGCGGCGCAGGCCTCGCCCGGCGAGGACGCCGGTGAGCTCGCCATCGCGCAGGACGCGGGTGCCGTTCACGAACACGTCGTCGATGCCGCGCGCGGGCTGCCGCGGGTCTTCGTAGGTCGCGGCATCCGTGACGATCGCCGCATCCACGATCGCGATGTCGGCCGCGGCGCCGGCGCGGAGGATGCCGCGGCCGGCCAGTCCGAATCGCTCGGCCGTCCGCGCCGCGAGGTGCACGGCGGCGCCTTCCCACGTGAACGAGCGGCCGACGTAGGCGCCGAGGAACCGGGCGAAGGCTCCCCAGGCGCGGGGATGGGGGACGGCCCCGACGAAGATGCCGTCGGAGCCGCCCGTGTGCCCGGGGTGCGCGAACAGTCGTGCGAGGTTCTCGACGGGGCGCTCGTCCCGCACCGCCATGACCGCATTGACCTCCATGCGGCCCGCGACCAGGAGGTCGAGCGTCGCCTCCTCGACCGAGGTCTGCCGGCGCTCGGCGATCTCGGCGAGCGTGAGCCCGGCTGCCCACGCCCAGTGCGCTGCGGGAGTGTGGCCGATTCGGATCATGCGGGGCCAGTCGGGTCCGAGGCTCGGCTTGTGCGTGACGGTGGGGAACCACTCACCTCGGAGGCGCCCGCGCTCGGCGGTATCGGACAGCCGCGCGACGGCGTCGTCGACGTCGAGGGCGCTGTACTCCGGCGGCAGCACCGCCATCGACACCAGCGTGCAGCCGCGCGTGTACGGATACATGTCGAAGGAGAGATCCGCTCCGGATGCCGCCGCCTCGGCCAGCAGCACGTCGGCGTCGGCCGCATCGACGTGGAGGTGCGAGACGTGGCCGCGAACGCCGGCATGCGCCTTCCCGCCGCTGCAGATCTCGACGACCTCACGGAGGCCCGCGGCGGTGTTCGTCTCGTAGCCGCCGCGCATGTGGGTCACGTAGAGCGCGCCGGCGGCGGCGACCGGCACGCACAGCTGCGCGAGCTCGTCGGCGTCCGCGAAGATGCCGGGCACGTAGTCGAGCCCGGTCGACAGGCCGAGGGCGCCGGCCTCGAGCCCGTCGGCCACGAGGCGCTGCATGCGCGCCAGCTGCGCAGCATCCGCCCGGTCCGTTGCCATGCCCATGACCTCGTGGCGCACCGTCCCGGCGGGCACGAGGTAGCCGACGTTGAGCGGCGTGGTGCCGTCGTAGGTGCGGAGCAGTTCGGCGACGCCCCCGCCGGCGTAGGTCGGGTGCGGGCCGTTGATCGCGGCGAAGTAGCGTCCGGCCCACACGCCGTCGCCGGGGGCGTACGAGACGCCGTCCTGGCCCCCGATCACCGTGGTGATGCCCTGGCGCAGCAGGGCGAGCTGAACCTCGGGATCGAAGACCGCGCCGTCCGCGTGCGCATGGGCGTCGATGAAGCCCGGCATCACGAGGCGCCCCGCGCAGTCGACGACGTGGTCGCCGTCCCGCGCGGGGATGTCGCCGATCACGCCGATCCGGCCGGCGACGATCTCGACATCGGCCTCGCGGGCGGGCGCTCCCGTGCCGTCGACCACTGTGCCGCCGCGCAGCACCGTGCGGTCGGGGTGGGGGGTCATGCGGCCTCCGTCGGTGCGCGGCCCGGCTGACCCGCGTTCGCAGTCTACGCAGTCCGCCGGAAGCCGCAGGAGCCGGGGATCAGTGGCCCAGAGCAGCGAGGGCGAGGTCGACGTCGTCCTCGTCGTTGAACACGTGGAAAGCCACTCGGGCGCGCCCCGACCTGCCGGACGCCGTGATCCCCGCGGTGCTCAGCCGTGCCAGCTCGCAGCCCTCGGGGTCGTCCCACGTCACGATCGCCGACGCCCGCTCGGGCTGGGCGAGGCCCATTCCCGAACGGAAGGAGGCGGCGAGCCCGGTCGCGTGCGCGTACAGCGCCGAAGGATCGAGGGCGGCGAACAGCTCGAGCGCCGGGGCCGCGCCGACGAACGCCTGCCACGCCGGCGACACGTCGAAGCGCCGGGCGTCGGGGGCGAGCTCCACGTCGCCGCCGTAGCACGACGACCATGGGTCGTCACCGGCGTACCATCCCGCGTTGAGCGGCGTCATGCGCGCGGCCAGCCGATCGGACACGGTCAGGAACGACACGCCCCGCGGCGCGCACAGCCACTTGTACGCGTGGCAGACGACCGCATCGAAGACGGATGCCTCGACCCGCAGCCACCCGACGGCCTGGGTCGCGTCGCACAGCGTGAGGGCGTCATGCGCGGCGGCCGCGGCCACGATGGCTGCGGCATCCGCCACCTCGCCGGTCGCCGACTGCACCACGGAGAACGCCACGAGGGCCGTGGCAGGACGCACGTGCGCGGCGAGGTCGCTGAGCGGTGCGGTACGGACGACCAGTCCCCGCCCCGAGTGGACGAACGGCAGCACGAGCGACGAGAACTCGCCCTCGGGCACGAGCACCTCGGCGCCGTCGGGCAGCGCCGAGGCCACCATCCCCGCCGCGACCGAGGTCTGCGAGCCGATCGCGACCCGCTCGGCGCCCACGCCGACCAGCGACGCGAAGAGCGCGCGCGAGCGCTCGACCGCCGCGCCGTACGCGGCGAGGCCGGGTCGCCCGGAGGCGGAGGCATCGAGATCCGCCAGGACGGCGAGGCGCGTCGCACGGCTCGGCAGGCCGACCGTGCAGGCCGCGAGGTAGTCGCGTCCGCCGGCGAACTCGCGCCGGGCGGCCTCGAGAGCGGAGGAAGGGGCGATCGCGGGCATGCCTCCAGGGTGGACGCGGCGATCACTCACGTCTATGGCAGGTGTTCCATGCTCGACATAACAGACGCTTATGATTCACCCATGACCGATGCGTGGGACGACGACCCGGGCTTCGACGCGCGAGAACTCCGCGTCGTGAAAGCCATCGCGGACGAGGGATCCATCACCGGCGCCGCGCTCGCCCTCGGCTACAGTCAGCCCGCCGTGAGCCAGCAGCTCAAGCGCCTCGAGCAGCGGCTCGGGGTGGCGATCGTCGAGCGGGTGGGCCGGAGCGTCCGCCTCACCGACGCGGGGCGCATCCTCGCGCGGCATGCTCCCGCCGTGACGACGGCGCTGGATGCTGCTGCCGGCGAGCTCGCGGAGCTCCGCGGCCTTCGCGCGGCGCGCGTGCGGCTCGTCGGATTCCCGTCGGCCTCGCCCACGATCGTGCCGCGGCTGCTCGCGGTCCTTGCGGAGCAGCATCCGGGAATCTCCCTCACCTACGTGGAGGCCGAGCCGCCCGAGGCCGTCGAGGCGGTGCGCGAAGACCGCACCGACATCGCCCTCACCTTCAGCTATCCCGGCGACCGCGACGACCCGCACGGCTCGAGCGCCCGAGGGCTGGCCGTCCACACGGTCGGCGCGGACGAGCTGCTCGCCGTGCTGCCCGCCGGGCATCCCGCTGCGACCGCGGACGTGGTCGATGTAGCGAGCCTCGCCGAGGACGACTGGATCGCCGGCTGCCCGCGCTGCCGCGGCCATCTGCTCGAGTTGTGCGGCCGCGCCGGGTTCGCGCCCCGCATCGCGTTCGAGACCGACAACTTCGTGGCCGTGGAGGGGCTCGTCGCGCAGGGGATCGGCGTCGCGACGCTGCCGCGGATGGCCGTCGAGTCGTTCCCGCAGCTGCCCGGGGTGGCCGTGGTGCCCCTCCCGGCAGGAGAGCTGCGACGGATCCACACCGTGACCGCGCGCGGTGCGGACCGCGTGCCGGCCGTCAGGGCCACCCTCGACGCCTTGGCCCGGCTCATCGCTCGGCCCGCCGACGAGCCCGGCGGCGCAGCATCCCGCAACCCGGGAACGCCGGGCGCCGCGGCATCGGCCCGATAAACTCGGCGGTGATGTCTTCTTCGCCTGATCCCCGCACCACGACCGCCACCGGCACCGACGTCCGCGTCCGCTTCTGCCCTTCGCCGACCGGTCTTCCTCACGTCGGACTCATCCGCACGGTGCTGTTCAACTGGGCGTATGCGCGTCACACCGGCGGCAAGCTCGTGTTCCGCATCGAAGACACCGATGCCGCGCGCGACAGCGAGGAGAGCTACCTGCAGCTCCTCGACGCGCTGCGCTGGCTGAAGATCGACTGGGATGAGGGCGTGGAGGTCGGCGGTCCGCACGCTCCGTACCGCCAGTCGCAGCGGCACCACATCTACCGCGAGGTGCTCGACAAGCTGATCGCGTCCGGCGCCGTTTACGAGAGCTACTCGACGCCCGAAGAGATCGACGCCCGCAACGAGGCGAACGGCCGCGCGAAGCAGCTGGGGTACGACAACTACGACCGTGACCTCACCGACGAGCAGAAGGCCGCGTTCCGCGGCGAGGGTCGCGAGCCCGCGTGGCGTCTCCGGGTGCCCGACGAGGACCTCACGTACGTCGACCTGATCCGCGGCGAGGTGACGTTCCCCGCCGGCTCGTTCCCCGACTTCGTGCTGGTTCGCGCCGGCGGCGTGCCGTTGTACCCGTTCGTGAACCCCGTCGACGACGCCCTCATGGGCATCACGCACGTCATCCGCGGCGAGGACCTCATGCCGTCGACCGCTCGCCAGCTGGCGCTGTACGGCGCGCTGGTGGATGCCGGCGTCACGACGTTCATCCCGCGCTTCGCGCACATGCCGCTCGTGCTGGGCGAGGAGGGCAACAAGAAGCTCTCCAAGCGCGATCCGAAGGCCGATCTCTTCCTGCAGCGCGACAAGGGCTTCATCCACGAGGGACTTCTCAACTACCTCGCGCTGCTGGGCTGGTCCATCGGCCCCGACCGCGACGTCTTCTCGCTCGAGGAGCTCGTGGCGGCGTTCGACATCGTCGACGTCAATCCCAACCCGGCGCGCTTCGATCAGAAGAAGGCCGAGTCGATCAACGGCGACCACATCCGGATGCTGCAGCCCGGCGACTTCGCCGACCGCCTGGTGCCGTACCTGGCCGCGGCCGGAGTGGTCGACGACAGCCCGACGCCGGCGCAGCAGGCCATGCTCGTCGCGGCGGCCCCGCTCGTGCAGGAGCGCATGCAGCTGCTCGGCGACGCGCCGGGGCTGCTGGGCTTCCTGTTCTCCGACGTCGTGGCCTACCAGGACGACGCGCTCGCGTCGCTGCCGGCGAACGCGAACGAGGTGCTGGTCGCCTCGGTCGGCGCGCTCGAACTGGTGCCCGGCACCGAGTTCACCGCTGCCGCGGTGCAGGGCGCCCTCGCCGGCGCCCTCATCTCGCCGGTGGAGGAGGGCGGCCTCGGCCTCAAGCCGCGCGTCGCATACGGCCCGCTGCGCGTCGCGCTGAGCGGCCGCCGTGTGTCGCCGCCGCTGTTCGAGTCGATGGAGCTGCTCGGCAAGTCCGAGTCGATCCGCCGCCTCGGAGCCCTGGTCGACGCGCGCGGGTGACGGCTCGGTTTGGAGCACGTGCCGGCGTCGCGTAGACTCTATCCTCGGCACGGCTTCGGCTGACAGCCTTGGGGTATGGTGTAATTGGCAACACGGCTGATTCTGGTTCAGTTGTTCTTGGTTCGAGTCCAGGTACCCCAGCCAACGAAGAAACCCCCGCTGAGCGGGGGTTTTTCGTTTTCTCCGGAGACGGATGCCTCAGCCCGCAGCGCCCGCGATCACCTCGGCTGCGGCATCCCGCCCCAGCGCGAAGTAGGCGGGATTGTCGTCGCTGTGCGCCAGGAGCATGAGGACCACGGCGGCCGCCCACGCGTGCGCACGCACCCAGACGTCGGCGTCGTAGCGCGCGCCGGCCGCGGTGATGAACCGCTCGCGGCCCGCGGCGTCGAACGCGAGCCATGCGACCGCCAGGTCGTACGCGGGATCGCCGGCCGTGACGTCGCCGAAGTCGATGATCCCCGCGAGCGCGCCCTCGCGCGAGACGAGGTTGCCCGGGTGGAGGTCACCGTGGATCCACACGGGGGCGCGGTCCCAGGGGGCTGCGGACACCCCCGCCCGCCAGACGCCGCGCAGCGCGCTCGCGGACCGGGCATCGATGGTCGCCGCCGTCTGCAGCGTCCGCAGTCGCTCCTCCACGGCTTCCGCGCGCGTCGCGAGCGGGTTTCCGCGGAACGGGTTGACGGGATGGTCTGCCGGGGCGTCGACATGAAGGCCGTCGAGGGCGCGTGCCAGAGTGCCGGCCCATTCGCCGCGCTCGGCCGGCGACTCCTCGATCGCGCTGACCCCGTCGATCCACGGCACCACCGACCAGGCCCACGGATAGCCGCGGCCCGCCACACCGTCGATCACAGGGGCGGGAACGCGCACGCCGAGGGCTGAGAGCCGCTCCGCCACGGTCGGAAGCACGGCCTGCTCGTGCAGCACCAGCGGCGCGGCGAGCGCGCGGCGAGGGAGTCGCACGGCGTACTCGTCGCCCAGTCGCCAGACATCGCTGTCCCAGCCCTCCGCGACCTTCTCGAGCGGCAGGGCGGCGACGCCCGGCATCGCCGATTCCGCCTGGTCGGCGAGCAGTCCGCGGATGAGGGCGGTGTCGATCGAGATCTCGGCGGCGGGCTTGTCGGGCACCGTCCGAAGATACCCTGTTGTGTTTATGTTGGAATGTGTTGTAGTGTGTGGGAATCCAACGGAGGGTTTGTCCCACATGTACGCGACGGAGCGCCACGAGCAGATCGAGCTCCTGCTGGCTGCACAGAGCCGCGTGAGCGTCGTCGAGCTCGCCGAGCGGTTCGACGTCACCACCGAGACGATCCGCCGTGACCTCGACCACCTCGAGTCGGCCGGCGCCTTGCGTCGCGTGCACGGGGGAGCGGTCGGCCGCGAACGCGCCAGCACGCGCGAGCCTTCGCTCGCCGAGCGACTGGACCACCACGGCGGCGCGAAGGCAGCGATCGGCCTGCGCGCGCTCGATGCCCTCGGGACCGAGTTCACCGGGTCCGTCTTCCTCGACGCCGGCACGACCACCGCGGCTGTCGCCTCGGCGCTGACTCCGCGTCTCTCGACGGCGCGGATCGAGGTCGTCACGCACTCGCTGACCCTCGGCAACGCGCTGGCCGGCGTGCCCGGCGCCTCGCTCTCACTGCTCGGCGGCCGTGTGCGCGGCCTGACCGCCGCGGCCGTCGGCGCCGACACCGTCCGCGCCATCGGCGCGCTCCGTCCCGACGTCGCGTTCCTCGGCACGAACGGCGTCTCGGCGTCGTTCGGCCTGAGCACGCCGGATCCCGAAGAGGCCGCCGTGAAGCGCGCGATCGTCGAGTCGGCACGCCGGGTGGTCGTCGTCGCCGACGCCGAGAAGTTCGGCGCCGAGCTTCTCGTCGGCTTCGCGGCCCTGTCCGACATCGACGTGCTGGTGACGGATGCCGCACCCGACGCAGAACTCGCGTCCGCACTCGCGGACGCCGAAGTGGAGGTCTGGCTCGCATGATCGTGACGCTCACGGCAAACCCGTCCCTCGATCGCACCGTGACGCTTCCTGCGCCGCTGCAGGTCGGTGGCGTGCAGAGCGCGGCGTCCGCGCGCGAGGACGCCGGCGGCAAGGGCATCAACGTCGCACGCGCGATCGCCTCGGCCGGGGAGGACTGCGCCGCGGTGCTGCCGCTCGCGCCCGGCGATCCGTTCGACGCCGCGCTGCGCGCGGCCGACGTCGACGCGCGCCGCGTCCCCATCCGAGGAAACGTGCGCGCGAACATCGCGATCACCGACCCTGCCGGTGTCACGACCAAGCTCAACCTGCCGGGCGCCGAGCTGTCGCCCGACGAGGTTTCCGCGGTGATCGATGCGGTGGTGGTGGCGTCCGTCGGCGCGCGCTGGCTGGTCCTCGCCGGCTCTCTGCCCCCCGGTGCGGGGGAGGACTTCTATGTCCGGGTCACCGCCGCGGTGCGCAGCGCGCACGGCGCGGACGCGCCGCTGATCGCCGTCGACACCTCCGGGCCGGCCCTCGCCGCTGTCGTGGCCGGTGCCGCCCCCGACCTCATCAAGCCGAACGACGACGAGCTCGCCGAGCTCGCGGGCGTCACGATCGACGGCGCCGACCTGAGCGCGGTGCTCGACGTCGCGCGCTCGCTCGTCCCCTCCCGTGTCCGCGCGGCCCTCGTCACGCTCGGCTCCCGCGGCGCGCTGCTCATCGACGCCGAGGGTGCGTGGGCGGCCACTCCGCCGCCCATACAGGTCGTGAGCACGGTCGGGGCGGGCGACAGCTCGCTCGCCGGCTACGTGCTCGCCGCGACCCGCGGGGCCCGCCACGAGGAGCGGCTGCGCCTCGCCGTCCGGTACGGCGCGGCCGCAGCATCCCTTCCCGGCACCCAGGCGCCGGCCCCCGCAGATCTTCCCACCGGCGACGTGCCCGTCACGCGCCTCGCCTAGACCCCGAACCCACCCCACGACCGCAGGAGGTCACCGTGTCCGACACCATCACCCCAGGCCTGGTGAGTCTCGACGCGCCGCTGGGCGCCGACAAGGCCGCCGTCATCCGCTCCCTCGCCGCACGCGTGGTCGCGCAGGGTCGCGCGACCGACGCCGAGGCGCTCTTCGACGACGCGTGGGCGCGCGAAGAGAAGGATGAGACCGGGCTCCCCGGCGGCATCGCCATCCCGCACGCCAAGAGCGCCGCGGTCACGACGCCGTCGCTCGCCTTCGCGCGGCTGAAGCCCGGCGTCGACTTCGGCGCGCCGGACGGCGCCGCCGACCTCGTCTTCCTCATCGCCGCACCCGCCGACGCCGCCGAGGCGCACCTCGCCGTGCTCTCGAAGCTCGCCCGAAGCCTCATGCAGGAGGATTTCACGTCGGGCCTGCGCGCCGCCGCGACCGACGACGACGTGGTGGCGATCGTGCAGGCCGCCATCGGCGAGCGTGAAGCCGCGCCTGCCGCCGCTCCGGCGGCCGCGGCCGCAGCCGCCCCTGCCGCGGCGGGCCTCGCCGTCGACGGGCGGCCCGCCCGTGTGGTCGCGGTGACCTCGTGCGCGACCGGCATCGCCCACACCTTCATGGCGGCCGACGCGCTGACCGCGGCCGGCAAGAAGGCCGGCATCGACCTGGTCGTCGAGCCGCAGGGTTCGAGCGGCTACCAGGCGCTGCCCGCCGACGTGATCCGCGATGCCGACGCCGTCATCTTCGCCACGGACGTCGACGTCCGCGAGCCGCAGCGCTTCGCGGGCAAGCCGGTCGTGCGCTCCGGCGTCAAGCGGGGCATCGAGCAGCCCGACCAGCTCGTGGCCGAGGCTGTCGCCGCCGCCAACAATCCGAACGCGACGCGCGTCGGCGGCGATGCGGCCGCGGCGACGGCGGCTCCTGCCGAGACGCTGTCGTGGGGCGCCCGCATCCAGCGGATCCTCCTCACCGGCGTCAGCTACATGATCCCGTTCGTCGCGGGCGGCGGTCTGCTGATCGCCCTCGGCTTCCTCATCGGCGGCGTCAACGTCGGCGACGAGGCGTTCGCCGTCATCACCGACAACGCGCTGTGGGCTCTTCCCGCGGGTGGGCTCGCGCAGTATCTCGGATCCGTCGCCTTCGTCATCGGTGTGACCTCGATGGGCTTCCTCGTCTCTGCACTGGCGGGTTATATCGCCTTCGCCATCGCAGACCGCCCGGGCATCGCGCCCGGATTCGTCGCGGGCGCCGTCGCGGTCATCATGAACGCCGGCTTCATCGGCGGCATCATCGGCGGTCTGCTCGCAGGGTTCGTGGCCTGGTGGATCGGCCGACTCAACGCTCCGCGCTGGCTGCGCGGCCTGATGCCGGTCGTCATCATCCCGCTCGCGGCGTCGATCGTGGCCTCGGGGCTCATGATCCTGTTCCTCGGCCGGCCGATCGCGACCCTGATGGAGGGTCTCAACGCCTGGCTCACCGGTCTCGCCGCGACCGACGCGATCATCCTCGTCGGCGTGATCCTCGGACTCATGATGTGCTTCGACCTGGGTGGTCCGGTCAACAAGGTCGCGTACGCGTTCGCGGTCGCGGGCCTTGCGTCCGCCTCGGCGGAGAACACCACGCCGTACCTGATCATGGCCGCCGTCATGACGGCGGGAATGGTCCCGCCGCTCGCGATGGCGCTCGCGTCGACGGTGCTGGCGCGCAACATGTTCCCGGCGGTCGAGCGCGAGAACGGCAAGGCCGCGTGGCTGCTCGGCGCGGCGTTCATCAGCGAGGGCGCCATCCCGTTCGCCGCGGCCGACCCGCTGCGCGTCATCCCCTCGATGATGCTGGGCGGTGCCGTGACCGGCGCGCTGAGCATGGCGTTCGCCGTCGAATCGCTGGCACCCCACGGCGGCATCTTCGTCCTCTTCGCGATCAACCCGATCTGGGGCTTCCTGATCGCCCTCGCGGCCGGCACGGTCGTCTCGGCCCTCACGGTGATCGCCCTCAAGAAGTGGATCGCCCCGAAGGAGCTCGAGCAGGCGGAAGCGCGCGTGGCCGTGGCGGCCTGAGGCCGCCGTCCGACAGAATCGGAATCGTCGGCCGCACAGGTCCGATCGAGACAGGAGAGAACAATGGCAGAACGTCAGGCCACCATCGCCAGCAGCTCGGGACTGCATGCCCGCCCCGCGAAGCTCTTCGTGCAGGCCGTGCAGGCGCAGTCGGTCCCGGTCACGATCGCCGTCGAGGGCGGCGCCGACCTCAACGCGGGCAGCATCCTGTCGCTGATGGGACTCGGTGCGTCGCAGGGGACCGTCGTGACCCTCAAGGCCGACGGCGACGGCGCCGACGAGGCGCTCGACGCGCTGGTGGCGCTCCTCGAGACGGACCTCGACGCGCAGTAGCGCGCTGGACCCCGTCCGGTTCCTCAACCGGCCGTGACGAACGAGACGACGGATGCCGCAGATCGAAGCTGCCGCGGCATCCGTCGTCCGTTCTGTGGCCGGGTTCCGGCTCAGATGTCGGTGCCGTCTCCGGGGTTGAGCTCGATGAGCTCGCCGCCGTCCTGTTCGGCGGCCCAGCCGAGACGCGCTCGCCCCATGTCGCGACCGGCGACCGACAGCGTCATGTCGTGCGTGCCGAAGACGCGGCGCGGCGCCACCGCCAGCACGAAGTCCATCGCCTCGCCGATCTTGAGCCAGGGCGCGCCGACCGGCGCAGCGAGGAGCTTCACCGCGCGGCCCTCGGGAATCGCGTACGAGTCGCCGGGGTAGTAGAAGTCGTCGTTCACGAGTACGCCGATGTTGTCGACGACCGGGATCGACTCGTGTATGACCGCGTGGCGGCCGCCGAAGAATTCCAGGCGGAAGGGCTCGACCTCGACCACGTCGCCCGCGTGCACGACGGTGACGTCGTACCCGGCCGCTGCCTTCGCCACGCCCTCGGGGGCGAAGATCGGCGTGCCGGGGAAGTTCTCGAGGATTCGGTCGAGGTGCGCGGGCGTCCAGTGGTCGGCGTGCTCATGGGTGATGACGATCGCGACGACGCCGTCGAGTTCTCCGAGCGGGGCAGTGAACGATCCCGGATCGATGATCAGCGTGCGGCCGGTGTCGACGAGGGTCAGGGTGGCGTGCTCGAACTTCGTGACTCGCATGCCACGAGTCAAGCGCCCAGCCGTCGCCGGAGCAAGCGTCGAGGGGCACGGCACGCCGAGGCCGTGTCGATTTGGAGCGGGCATGCGGCCCGTGGCATAATCGAACGGTTGCCTGAACGGCCCCATCGTATAGCGGCCTAGTACGCCGCCCTCTCACGGCGGTAACGCGGGTTCGAATCCCGCTGGGGTCACCAGTCAGGCAACAACGTCGCAGCTCCGGCTGCGACGCGCTGTACGGCCCCATCGTATAGCGGCCTAGTACGCCGCCCTCTCACGGCGGTAACGCGGGTTCGAATCCCGCTGGGGTCACGAACGACGCCCCGGTCCGACAGGACCGGGGCGTTTCGTGTTTCCGGCTCGGCCCCGGCCGCAGCCGGGCGCAGACCGGGCTAGCTCTTCTCGTCGGCCGACGACGGCGGCTCAGTCGCAGCATCCGTCCGCCGACGGCGACGACCGCGGGCCAGTCGCACGATGCCCCACACGACGAGTGCGGCGACGGCGGCCACCGCGAGCCAGGGGAGGAGGAAGCCGAGCGCGACGACGATTCCGTTGAGCGTGGCGACGAGGCCGTTCCAGCCCGCGACCAGGCCATCGCCGAAGCCGGCGGGGTCGGCCGTCACGGGCTCGACCTCCGGCACGACGGTGACGGACAGCGTCGACATCGCGACCTGGTCGTCGAGCATCTCGAGCTGCTGCTGATAGGCCTCCAGCGTCGCCTGCCGCTCCGAGAGCGCCGACTCGGCCGCGAGGAGGTCGGCGACGGTCTGCGCCTGGGCCATCAGCTCAGTGAGGCGGGCGACCGACGCCTCAGCGGCTTCGATGCGAGCCTCGAGATCCACGGTCTGCTCTGTCACGTCCTGCCGCGAGAGATTCGTCGCGGTCACCTCGCCGACGTCGCTCAGCTCGTCGACGACGCTCTGCAGTTGGTCGGCGGGAACGCGTACCGTGATCCACGCGCCGTCGGTCGGATACGGGTAGGGCATCGTGTCGTAGACGACCCCGCCGTCGGTCGGCGAGACCGGGTACACGGTGCCGTCGCTTCCGACGCTCATCGACTCGACGTAGCCGCCGTGCGCCACGGCGGAGTTCGCGATGGCCCGTGCGGCCGCGTCGACCTCGTCGGCGGTCACCGTCGCCGAAGCCGTCGTGATGATGTCGCGGTCGGCCGTTGCCGACTCCGTGGCAGCCTCCTCCGCGGCGCCTTGGGCCGCATCGGGTGCGACCGTGAGCGGGCCGGACTCGCGCGTGCCGCCCGACGAGTCGGTGCTGAACGAGCCGTCGCCGGAGTCGGCGGGCGTCAGCGGCGCGACGGCGGACTCATCGCTCGCCCCGCCCGCGCCGCCGACAAGGGAGCCGACCGAGGGGGCGATCACCGCGGCCACGGCGATGACGGCGGCCGCAGCGCCGCCGGCGATCCACAGGCGTCCTCGCCGCGTGCGCCGGGCGGACTGGCGTGAGCGCTCCCGGGCGATGTCGGCGAAGAGCGCCTCCTCGATCTCGTCGACGCGCTGCGCGCTGAGTTCGGGGAGGGATGCCGGGGTCCCGGGGCCCGGGGTCTGCATGCTCATGTGCTCTCCTTCACAACGGTCCGCAGACGGGTGCGGATACGGGAGAGACGGTTGCGGACGACGCCGTGGGCCACGCCGAGCTCGTCCGCCGCGGCCTGGTAGGCGTAGCCCTCGGTGGCGCAGAGCCGGAAGATCGCACGGTCGAGCTCGCCCAGCCCGGCGACCGCGTCGAGGATCGCCTCGGCGAGCCGGTCGTCGATCACCTGCTGTTCGACGTCGATCGTCGAGGGCAGGGTCTCGTCGGCGGCGGCCCCGGTGTGCTCGCGGTCGCGCCGCTGCCGGCGGATGCGATTCGCGGACTGGAACCGGCAGATCGTCGCAAGCCACGGGAGCAGCGAGTCGCCGGCGAGGTCGAGCCCGGGGAGCTTGCGCCACGCGACGAGGAACGTCTCCTGCGTGACCTCCTCGGCGTCCGCGGGATTGCCGACGAGTCCGTGCGCCAGCCAGTACACGGGACGCACGTACGCCCGGTAGAGGGTGCGGAAGGCGTGCTCGCTCCCGCCCGCAGCCAGCGCTACGAGTTCGGCGTCGCCCGGGAGGTCCTCGCCTGTCATCCCCATCCTCCGAATTGTCTCTCACGGTGTCAGTGTCCGCACCGCCCGGATCGTCTCACCGGCGCTGGGCGGGCCTCCCCGAGCCTGTATCCTGATGCGAGCGAGAGGGAGTATCCCGACACCGCGCATCCGTCATCACGGGTCCCGACAGAGCGACCCCGGGTGCGCGCCGCAGGCGGTCCGGCCGGCGGGGGAGAGACTTTCGGATCCCACCGACCCCTCTCACATCCCCCTCGAAAGGCCCTGCATGGACCTCGAACTCCCGCTGTGGTTCGAAATCGGATCCCTCGTGATCCTCACCCTGATCCTGATCGCCGACCTGCTGCTGATCCTCAAGCGGCCCCACATCCCCTCGACGCGTGAGTCGACGCTGTGGGTCGTGTTCTACGTGACCCTCGCGCTCATCTTCGCCGGCATCATGTGGATCGTCGCCGGTCCCGAGTACGCCGGTCAGTTCGTGGCGGGCTGGCTGACCGAGTACAGCCTGTCGATCGACAACCTCTTCGTCTTCGTGCTGATCATGTCGCAGTTCGCCGTGCCGCGGCGCTACCAGCAGGAGGTGCTGATGGTGGGGATCATCATCGCCCTCGTGCTGCGCGGCATCTTCATCCTGGTCGGCGCCGCGGTGATCGAGCAGTTCAGCTGGGTGTTCTACATCTTCGGCGCGTTCCTGGTGTGGACGGCGTGGCGTCAGGCGTTCCCGGGCGGCGACCACGACTCCGACGTCAAGCAGGAGAACTTCGTCGTGCGCATGCTCCGTCGCACGATCGACATCAGCGACCACTACGACGGCGCCAAGATCCGCACCGTCGTGGACGGCAAGAAGATGTGGACGCCGATGATCATCGTCTTCGCGGCGATCGGCGTCACCGACCTCCTGTTCGCGATCGACTCGATCCCCGCGATCTTCGGCATCACGCAGAGCGCGTTCATCGTCTTCACGGCGAACATCTTCGCCCTCATGGGTCTGCGCCAGCTCTACTTCCTGCTCGGCGACCTGCTCGACCGCCTCCGCTACCTGCACTACGGCATCGCCTTCATCCTCGCGTTCATCGGCCTGAAGCTCGTCTTCCACGCCATGCACGTGAACGAGCTGCCGTTCATCAACAACGGCGAGCACATCGAGTGGGCTCCCGAGATCTCGACGTGGATGTCGCTGGGTGTCATCGTCCTCTCGATGACGGTGGCGACGGTGGCGAGCCTCATCGCCTCCGCGCGAGAGAAGAAGATGCCGACGGCGGATGCTGCCGCCGCCGTCGTGGCGGAGGAGAAGGGCACGCCTCCCACGGTCGACCAGCCTCGCCAGGACGACGGCCGTTGATCGGACTCCACTAGCCGATGCCGCCCCGGATCGCCGACCACATCGGCGGCCCGGGGCGGTGCCGTCGGCACGGGCCGCGCGGGTGAATCCACGAGGGGTGCTGAGCGAGGCTCGGGCGACGGCGTGTGACGCGGACGAGGCGGGGCGCCGCCGCGGCGGTGGTAGCCTGGGCTCGTGCGGATCGCTCGCCTTCTCCTTAGCGGCCGCGACGAGTCCTAGTTCCCAGGCCTCACTCGTCGCGGAGTTCGTCGCGGGCCCCACCCCTTTCGGGCGCAGTCCCACAGAGGAGAACGAAGAGCAATGAGCACGACCGATGCATCCGGCATCCCCGACCGTCCCCGCACGCTCGCCGAGAAGGTGTGGGACGACCACGTCGTCGTCCGCGGCGCCGACGGCCAGCCGGACCTGATCTACATCGACCTGCACCTCGTACACGAGGTCACCAGCCCCCAGGCCTTCGACGGCCTGCGAGCCGAGGGCCGCCCGGTGCGCCGACTCGACCTGACGATCGCGACCGAGGACCACAACACCCCGACGCTCGACATCGACAAGCCGATCGCCGATCTCACGAGCCGGACGCAGATCGAGACGCTCCGGCGCAACGCCGCCGAGTTCGGGGTGCGCCTGCACTCGCTGGGCGACAAGGAGCAGGGCATCGTCCACGTCGTCGGCCCCCAGCTCGGACTGACCATGCCGGGCATCACGGTCGTCTGCGGCGACTCGCACACCTCGACGCACGGCGCATTCGGTGCGATGGCGTTCGGTATCGGCACCAGCGAGGTCGAGCATGTGCTCGCCACGCAGACCCTTCCGCTGAAGCCGTTCAAGACCATGGCCATCACGGTCGAGGGCGAGCTCAAGCCCGGCGTCACGGCCAAAGACATCGTGCTGGCGATCATCGCCAAGATCGGCGCGAACGGCGGTCAGGGCTACGTGCTCGAGTTCCGCGGGAGCGCCATCCGGTCGCTCTCGATGGAGGGCCGCATGACGATCTGCAACATGTCGATCGAGGCCGGCGCGCGTGCCGGAATGGTCGCGCCCGACGAGACCACCTTCGCGTACGTCAAGGGCCGCGCGCACGCGCCGACCGGTCAGGACTGGGACGACGCCGTCGCGTACTGGCGGACGCTCCCCAGCGACGAGGGCGCCGTCTACGACGCGGAGGTGTTCCTCGACGCCGCCGAGCTCGAGCCGTTCGTGACGTGGGGCACCAACCCTGGTCAGGGCGTCTCGCTGAGCGCGTCCGTCCCGTCGCCCGACGACTTCGCCGACCCCAACGAGCGCGCCGCCGCCGAGCGCGCGCTGGAGTACATGGACCTCGTCCCCGGCACCCCGCTCAAGGCGGTGCCCGTCGACGCCGTCTTCATGGGCTCGTGCACCAACAGCCGCATCGAGGATCTCCGCGCATTCGCGTCGGTCATCGAGGGTCGCAAGAAGGCCGACGGCGTGCGCGTCATGGTCGTGCCGGGTTCGGCGCGCGTGCGGCTGGAGGCCGAGGCCGAGGGCCTCGACAAGGTGTTCGAGGAGTTCGGCGCCGAGTGGCGCTTCGCCGGGTGCTCGATGTGCCTGGGGATGAACCCCGATCAGCTCGCACCGGGGGAGCGCTGCGCCTCCACGAGCAACCGCAACTTCGAAGGCCGCCAGGGCAAGGGCGGTCGCACGCACCTGGTCTCGCCGCTCGTGGCTGCGGCCACCGCCGTCCTGGGCCGTCTCGCGAGCCCGGGCGATCTTCCCGCGCCCGTCGCGGTCGCAGCCGAGGGCACGGAGGTCTGACATGGACAAGTTCACGACGCACACCGGCATCGCCGCGCCCCTGAAGCGATCGGCGGTCGACACGGACCAGATCATCCCCGCGGTGTACCTCAAGCGTGTCACCAAGACCGGCTTCGAGGACGCCCTGTTCGCCAGCTGGCGGCAGGACCCCGAGTTCGTGCTCAACCAGCCGGCGTACGCAGGCGCGAGCATCCTCGTCGCCGGCCCCGACTTCGGCACCGGCTCGAGCCGGGAGCACGCGGTGTGGGCGCTGCGCGACTTCGGCTTCAAGGTCGTGCTGAGCCCGCGGTTCGCCGACATCTTCCGCGGGAACGCGGGCAAGCAGGGGCTGGTCGCCGGAGTGATCTCCGAGGCCGACCTCGAGGCCGCGTGGGCCGCCATCGAGGCCGATCCCGGCGTGTCGATGACGGTCGACCTCGGGGCGCGGACGGCGACGATCGGCGCGCTGGAGCTGGCTTTCGAGATCGATGATTACACTAGGTGGCGGCTTCTCGAAGGGCTCGACGACATCGGGCTCACGCTGCGCGACGAAGACAAGATCGCGCAGTTCGAGGCTCGCCGAGAGGCGTGGCGGCCGCGGACACTGCCCGTTCCGTAGGCCGGGCCGGGAGCCCAGACCCCGGGCCCCCGACCGTCGTAAGCCCCCTCTGCACACCAAGTGAGGACCACCGGATGAAGCCGCTCCTGAACGTCGCCGCCGGCGAAAGCGCCACTGCCGAAGCGGGAGAGCAGGAAGCGACCGGCGAAGTCCTGGCGATCCGGGGCGGACGCCCGCTGACCGGCCGCGTCGAGGTGAAGGGCGCCAAGAACCTCGTGACCAAGGCGATGGTCGCGGCGCTGCTCGGCGAGACCGTCAGCACGCTGCGCGACGTCCCCGACATCAGCGACGTCCAGGTGGTCCGCTCGCTGCTCGAGGTCCACGGCGTGCGCGTCTGGGACGGCGACGAAGAGGGCACGATCCACTTCGACCCCAGCGGCGCCGTCGCGGCCCATTTCGAGGCCATCGACGCGCACGCCGGGGCATCCCGCATCCCGATCCTGTTCTGCGGGCCGCTGCTGCACCTGCTCGGCGAGGCGCTCATCCCCGATCTCGGCGGATGCCGGATCGGCGACCGGCCGATCAACTTCCACATGGACGCGCTCCGCGCGTTCGGCGCCGTCGTCGACAAGAGCTACGAGGGCATCCGCATCACGGCGCCCAACGGGCTGCACGGGGCGAACATCGAGCTGCCCTACCCCAGCGTCGGCGCGACCGAGCAGGTGCTCCTGACCGCGGTGCGCGCCAAGGGCGTCACGGAGCTGCGCAACGCCGCCATCGAGCCCGAGATCATGGATCTCATCGCGGTGCTCCAGAAGATGGGCGCGATCATCTCGTACGAGCCGAACCGCGTCATCTTCATCGAGGGCGTCGAGTCGCTGCGGGGCTACGATCACCGCGCGATCTTCGACCGCAACGAGGCCGCCTCGTGGGCGTGCGCGGCGCTGGCCACCGACGGCGACATCTTCGTCGGAGGCGCGCGCCAGCAGGAGATGCTGACCTTCCTCAACGTCTTCCGCAAGGCCGGCGGCTGGTTCGACGTCCGCGAGGACGGCATCCAGTTCCGCCGCGGCGGGGCGCTCAAGCCCGTCGTCGTCGAGACGGACGTGCACCCCGGCTTCATGACGGACTGGCAGCAGCCGCTCATCGTCGCGCTGACGCAGGCGGAGGGCGAGTCGACCGTCCACGAGACGGTGTACGAGAACCGGCTCGGCTTCACCGAGGCGCTGAACCTCATGGGCGCCGACATCGTGGTGCACCGGGACGGCATCGACGCGCCCGGGCGCCGCGTTCCGCGACGCGCCCTCGAGCAGGCCGCCGTCATCAACGGCCCCACTCCGCTGCACGGCGCCGACGTGGTCGTCCCCGACCTGCGTGGCGGCTACAGCTACGTGATCGCGGCACTGGCGGCGGAGGGCGAGTCGATCGTGCGCAATGTCGGCATCATCCGTCGCGGCTACGAGAAGTTCTTCGCCAAGCTCGAACAGCTCGGCGCCGACTTCGACGTCATCGGATAAACCGGTGGCCACCGATCGTCCGCGCGCGTCGGCCGAGAAGACGCGACCGAGCGCCTTCTGGCCACTGGCCGGCCTCCTCGTGCCGCTCCTGAGCCTGCTCTTCAAGCTGGAGATCGAGGACGGCAGGAAGCTCCCGCGCGACGGCGCCTACGTCCTCGCCCCGAACCACATGAGCGAGATCGATCCGCTTGTCGTCGCCCTCGCCGTGTGGCGCCTGGGCCGGGCGCCACGGTTCATGGCGAAGGAGAGCCTGTTCCGCGTGCCGGTGCTGGGCTGGGTCCTGCGCATCACGGGGATGGTGCCGGTCGCCCGGGCGACTTCCGCCGCCGCGGCACGGGCGACGCTCGAGGCATCCGAGACCCTCGTGCGGCACGGCCGCGGGGTCATCGTCTACCCCGAGGGCTCGCTCACCCGCGAACCGGGTCTCTGGCCCATGCGGGGCAAGACCGGCGCGGTCCGTCTCGCGCTGGCCGGCGGCATCCCGGTCATTCCGATGGCGCAGTGGGGCGCCCAGCAGGTGCTCCCTCGCTACGGCAAGCTGAAGCTCTGGCCGCTGCGCCGCCGCGTCCGCGTGATCGTCGGCGACCCGGTCGACCTCTCGGCATACGCCGGCTCCGCCTCGTCTCAGACGGCCCTCGTCGAAGCGACGGACGCCGTCATGGCTGACATCTCCGGCCTCCTGTCGAAGCTGCGCGGCGAACCCGCCCCGGAACAGCGGTGGAACCCGGCCGATCACGGCCAGAAGGAGACGGGCCGCCTTGAGCCGTAGGCAGGATGCCGCGCGCCCGCGCGTCGCCGTCGTCGGCGCGGGCAGCTGGGGCACGACGTTCGGCAAGATCCTCGCCGACGGCGGCGCCCACGTCACCATGTGGGCGCGCCGCCCCGAGCTCGCGAGCGAGATCCAGGAAGGCAAGCGCAACAGCGAGTACCTCCCCGGCATCAACCTGCCGCGCGACATGCACGCCACCCACCACCTGTCCGAGGCGCTCGAGGGCGCCGAGCAGGTCTACCTGTCGATCCCGAGCCAGGCGGTGCGCCAGAACCTCAAGGCGGTGCGGCCGCTGATCTCGCAGAGCGACGCGCCGATCGTGTCGCTCATGAAGGGCGTCGAGCGGCGCACGGGCCTGCGCATGAGCCAGGTGATCGAGCAGGAGCTGCACTGCGATCCCGCCCGCATCGCGGTCGCGTCCGGGCCGAACCTGGCGCTCGAGATCGCTCGTGAGCAGCCGACTGCCGCCGTCATCTCGTCGACGAGCCAGGAGACCGCCGAGGCCGTCGCACGCCGCGCGCGCAACGCCTACTTCCGCACGTTCGTCAACACGGACGTGATCGGCACGGAGTTCGGCGGCGTGCTGAAGAACCTCATCGCGGTGGCGATCGGCATCGTCGACGGTGTCGGCTACGGCGAGAACACCAAGGCCTCGATCATCACGCGCGGCCTGGTCGAGATGACGGACTTCGCCGTCGCGTTCGGCGCGCAGCACGAGACGCTGCAGGGTCTTGCCGGACTCGGCGACCTCATCGCGACGTGCCAGTCGCCCCTCAGCCGCAACAACACCGCCGGGCGACTGCTCGGGCAGGGCTATCGCTTCGACGACGTCGTCAAGCAGATGAACCAGACGGCGGAGGGGCTCGCGTCCGTCGCGCCCATCCTTCAGCTGGCGCGGGAGGTGGGCGTGCAGATGCCCATCGTCGAGCAGGTGAAGATGGTGCTCGACGGCACCATGAACCCCCGCGACATCGCGCCGCATCTCACGACGGACGACGACACCCCCCAGGGCGAGAGGACGACGAATGGACAAGCCGGCGGTGGCGGTGCTCTTTGGCGGTCGATCCAGCGAGCACTCGATCAGTTCCGCAACGGCGGGCGGGGTGCTGCGGGCGATCGACCGTGACAGCTACCGCGTGATCCCCGTCGGGATCACGCGCGACGGCGTGTTCGTGCTCGAGGACGACGATCCCGACAAGTTCGCGCTCGACGCGGAGCGGCTTCCCGAGGTCGTCGACAACGGGACCCGCGTGCTGTGGCCGGAGGTCGGCGACCGCGAGCTGCGCGTGCGCCGCGGCGACGGGTCCGTCGACGAGCTGGGCGCCCTCGACGTCGTCCTTCCGATCCTCCACGGAGTGCACGGCGAGGACGGCACGATCCAGGGCTTCTTCGACACGCTCGAGATCCCCTACGCGGGTGGCGGCGTCCTCGATTCTGCGCTGTGCATGGACAAGCACTTCATGAAGATCGTCCTGCAGGCAGCCGGCGTGCCGGTGTCGCCGTGGGTGACGGTCACCCGCGAGCGCTGGGAGCGAGACCCGGAGGGCGTGCGAGCGGATGCTGCGGCCCTCGGTGAGCCGTCCTTCGTGAAGCCTGCGCGCGCGGGCTCGAGCGTCGGCGTCTCGAAGGTCCACGCCGCGTCCGAGCTCGACGCGGCCCTCGCCCTCGCGTTCGCCGAGGACGACAAGGTGCTCATCGAGTCGGCGATCGTCGGCCGCGAGGTCGAGGTCGCGATCCTCGAAGGTCGCGGCGGAGCCGAGCCGCGCGCATCGCTGCCCGGCGAGATCGTCCTCACGACGCGCGAGTTCTACGACTTCGAGGGAAAGTACCTCGGCGGCGACGGCGCCGAGGTCGTGTGCCCGGCCGACCTCGCCGACGAGGAGATCGCAGCGATCCAGGATCTCGGCATCCGTGCGTTCCAGGCCGTCGACGGCAAGGGGCTCGCGCGCGTGGACTTCTTCCTCGCGGCCGACGGGCTCTACGTCAACGAGCTCAACACGATGCCGGGCTTCACGCCGATCTCGATGTTCCCCAAGTGCTGGATCGCGTCGGGGATGTCGTACCCGGAGCTGATCACCGAGCTCATCGACACGGCGCTGGAGCGTGCCGGCGTGAAGGCCGGGGCGCCCGCAGCACGCTGAGCCGCGGCCGCCGTCCAGCCTCAGGGGGCGGGCGTCGACTCGCCGCGCTCGAGGCACTGCCCGTCGGCGGGGAGCACGCTCACGATCGGCGACAGGGCGTCGAGCACGTCGCGGCTGGACACGCCGTCGCCGTTCTCGTCGGCGGTCGTGTCGAGGTAGATCTCCACGGCGGGCGTGCGGCCGAAGGTGGTCACGCGGAAGCGGGGGGCGTCGGAGTCGTCGATGATCCAGTCGACGCCGGCCACGTCCTGGCAGGGAAGGGTCGTCGGGCCGGGCGGTTCGACGCCGCACGTCAGGAGCACCTTCGAGTCTCCGGGTTCGCCCCATGCGCCGGTCGCCTGGGCGTCGGTCCACAGCCGTGCCTGGCCGCTCACCGTGCCCGGGAGGTTCGAGGTGACCTCCGCGCAGAGCGGGTCGTTCGCCGCCTCCGCGGGATCGAGGTCGACCGTCGTGGTGCATCCCGTCAGCCCGACGGCGGCCACCACGGTGAGCCCGAACGCAACCAGGGAGGGGAGAGCACGCACCATCCCAGGCTAACCCGGCGGCGCGGCCCGGATCGTCCGCACCGGTAGCGTGGACATGTGGTCGACGAGCGCACGGATCCGACGGTGGGGGAGCTCAGCGAGGGACGCATCCTGCGTCGCATCCTGGAGCGGCTGGGCGAGTCGAACGCCCTGGTGGGGCCCGGCGACGACGCCGCCGTGATCGCCGCCGCCGACGGACGCGTCGTGGCCACGGTCGACACGCTGGTACACGGTCCCGACTTCCGTCTCGCCTGGTCGAGCGCGTTCGACCTGGGCTACAAGGCCGCCGCCGTCAACCTCGCGGACGTGGCCGCCATGGGCGCAACGCCCACCGCACTGCTCGTCGCCCTCGCGATGCCCGATGCGACGCGGCTCTCGTTCGTCACCGGCATCGCCGACGGCCTGCGCGCCGCGTGCCGCGACCTCGCGCCGGGATGCCGTGTCGAAGGCGGCGATCTGACCGTCTCCGAGACCCTGACGATCGCGGTCACGGCGCTCGGCGCGCTGGCCGGTCGCGCGCCGGTGCTGCGCTCGGGAGCCGAGCCCGGCGACGTCGTGGCCGTGGCGGGCGAGCTCGGCCGCGCGGCGCGCGGTCTCGGCATCCTCTTCGAGCGGTTCACGGATGCTGCGGGCCACCCGATCCCGGTCGACGAGAGCCTCCTCGAGCACGCGGAGCTGGCGGATCTCGAGGCGCAGCTGCGTCCGTCGCCTCCCGTGTGGCTCGGCCCCGAGGCGGCGGACGCGGGCGCGACCGCGATGATGGACGTGTCGGACGGCCTCGTGCTCGACGCGTCGCGCATGGCCGCGGCATCCGATGTCACGATCGCCCTCGAGTCGGCGGCGCTCGGATCCGACGTGGCGTCGGCCCTGGCGGGCGGGGAGGATCACGCGCTCCTCGCGGCCTTCCCGGCGAACCGCCCGCTGCCGCACGGCTTCGTCCGCGTGGGGATGGTGCGGGTCCGCGGTGACGACGCCGTGCTCGTCGACGGACGGCCCCACGACGGACGCGGCGGCTGGGATCCCTATCGCGACTGGGACGCGGGCACCGGATGACCCGCGTGTCGCCGGCGCCCGCTACGGTGACTCCGTGACCCACCTTTTGCCCCGCTCGACGCCTGAGCGCCAGTCCGTGCGGTCCGCCGCGATCTCACGCCTGATCGCCGCGCTCGACGGGATCTCGCACATCCACACGCTCACCGTTGTGCGCCACGGGCACGTCGTCGCCGAGGCGACGTGGGCGCCGTACGAGCGGGAGGTGCCGACCGCCATGTACTCGGTGAGCAAGAGCTTCACGTCGATCGCGGTCGGCCTCGCCGTCGCGGATGGTCTCCTGACCGTCGACGATCGGGTGGTCGACCTCCTCCCTGACATGGTTCCCGAGCAGCCGTCCGGCCACCTCGCAGCGCTCCGCGTGCGCCATCTGCTGACCATGACCACGGGGCACGTCGTCGAACCACCGCTGGAGGACGCCGACTGGGCGCGGGCGGCCCTCGACGCCGAGCTGACGCGCGAGCCGGGGACGCACTGGATGTACAACACCCCGGCGACGCACCTGCTGTCGCAGGTCCTCCAGAGGCTCACCGGCCAGCGGCTCGTGGACTACCTCGCGCCCCGCCTCTTCGAGCCGCTCGGATTCCGGCGTCCCGAATGGCGGCAGAGCCCGACGGGAGTCGATGCGGGCGGATTCGGCCTGTCGATCCGCCCGGAGGAGCTCGCGGTGTTCGGCCAGCTGCTGCTGCAGCGCGGCCGGTGGGAAGGGAGACAGCTGGTGCCCGCCGCCTGGATCGACGCGGCGACGAGCCGCCAGGTCGCGAACGATCCCGGCGACGGCGACTGGAATCAGGGCTACGGGTACCAGTTCTGGCGCTGCCGTCACGACGCCTACCGCGGCGACGGGGCGTTCGGGCAGTACGTGGTGGTCCTTCCCGAGTTCGATGCCGTCGTCGCGATCACGGGAGGCCTGCCCGACATGCAGGAGCCGCTCGACGCGATCTGGGACGCGCTGCTGCCGGCGTTCGACACCGACGCGGCCCCGGAGGACGTCGTCGCAGCGACACCGATTGCCGCGATCGACGGCGGGTCGCGCCACGCCGCGGTCGCGCACGAGTATGAAGGTCCGCTGCGCGCGATCCGCGTGGAGGACGGGCTGCTTGCGATCGACGGCTGGGAGCTGCCGTGGGTTCCCGGCTCGTGGTCGATCGGTGCCTTCCCGCCCGATCCGACGGCGGATCGCTTGTGGTACGGCGACCGGGTCGCCGTGTCGGGTGGGTGGAGCGGTGAGACGTTCCGTGCCGACCTGCGTCTGCTCGGCGACGCGACGACGTTCCACCTCCAGCTGGAGGCCTCAGGGCACCTGCGGATCACTCGCGACGTCGGGTTCGACGGCACCGATGTCTGGGAGGGGGAGCCCCGGAATCAGCCGGCGGTGGTCGCCCACCACATCGCGGTGTCTCCGTAGCGCTTCGAGCGCGTGGCGACGAGCCCGTCGGGCAGGCTCGGTTCGGGGGAGCGCGCCGCGCGTTCGACGATGACGTCGGCGCCCGCCGACAGCACGGGGACGAGCAGCGCGAGTGTCGACGACAGCTCCGTCTCCCCGACGTCGTACGGCGGATCGAGGAAGACCAGATCGAACGGCCCTCGCGTCGAACGGAGAAACGCATCGGCCGACGTGCGATGCACGCGGATCGCCGCATCCGCTCCGACGGCCTTCGCCACGCGGCTCGCGTTGCGCTGCACGATGGTGGCGGCCCGCGGCGACTTCTCGACGAGGTCGGCGGATGCCGCACCGCGACTGACCGCCTCGAGCCCGAGTGCGCCCGAGCCGGCGTAGAGATCGAGCACGGCGGCCCCGCGGAGGGCGTCGGCGGACTCCAGCGCGCCGAAGAGGGACTCGCGCACCCGGTCGCTGGTGGGTCGGGTGCCGGCGTCCGGCACGTCGAGCACGAGCGAGCCCGCACGGCCGGCGATGATGCGCGTCACGCTCTCACGATATCGGTCTGCCCGGTCGGCATAGCGCGGGACGTCTCCGGTCGCTCCTAGACTCGTGGCGTGGCCTCCTTCACCCTCGACTCGAGCCTCGGCGGCGCGATCGGCGGGAAGACTGCTGCCGCGCTCGAGCGTGCGTTCGGCATGAAGACGGTCGGCGACCTGCTCGTCCACTATCCCCGCCGCTATGCCCGCCACGGCGAGCTGACGCCGATCTCTACACTGCCGCTCGGCGAACCGGTGACCATCGTCGCCGAGGTTCGCCGCGTCAGCGAACGCCGCATGAAGAACCGGAACGGGTCGCTGCTCGAGGTCGTGATCAGCGACGGCAACGGCGAGATGTCGCTGACCTTCTTCAACCAGTCGTGGCGGGCGCGCGACCTGCAGCCCGGCAGGCAGGGCATCTTCGCGGGCAAGGTGGGCATCTACAAGGGCGCGCAGCAGCTCGCCCATCCCGACTACGAGCTCTTCGAGGACGCCGACACGGCACGGATGAAGGTGCAGGCGAACGCAAACCTGCCGATCCCGATCTATCCGGCGACGAGCACCGTCGCCAGCTGGCAGCTGCAGAAGACGGTGGAGCTCGTCCTCGACGGTCTGGGCGAGGTCCCCGAGCCGCTCACCGACGAGCTGCGCGCACGGCACGGCCTCATCGGGGCACGCAGCGCGATCGAGCGCATCCACCGCCCCGATGATTTCGACCAGATCGAGCCTGCGCGCGCGACACTGCGCATGCAGGAGGCCTTCGTCCTTCAGGTGGCGCTTCTGCAGCAGCGGCAGTTCGTGCGCGCGCTCTCGGCGACGAGCCGCGCGCCCGGAGACCTCCTCGAGCGGTTCGACGCGGCGCTGCCGTTCCCGCGGACCCCCGACCAGGTGACGGTCGGCGACGACGTCGCGCGCGACCTGCAGGGCGACTGGCCCATGAACCGCCTCGTCCAGGGCGAGGTCGGCTCGGGGAAGACGCTGGTCGCGCTGAGGGCGATGCTGCAGGTCGCACAGTCCGGCGGCCAGTCGGCGCTCATCGCGCCCACCGAAGTCCTCGCGGCGCAGCACGTGCGCTCGATCGCACGGATGCTGGGGCCGAAGCTCGCTCCCGAGCTCATGCCCACGCTCCTCACCGGGCAGCTCCCGGCGGCCGAGCGGCGCAAGGCGGCGCTGCGCGCCGCGTCGGGACAGGCGCTCATCGTCGTCGGCACGCACGCCCTGCTCAGCGAGAGCACGACCTTCGCCGACCTCGGCCTGGTCGTGGTCGACGAGCAGCATCGCTTCGGCGTCGAGCAGCGTGAGTCGCTGCGGGCGAAGGGCTCGTCGCCGCACGCCCTGGTGCTGACCGCGACGCCCATTCCGCGCACCGTCGCGATGACCGTCTTCGGCGACCTCGACGTGTCGACCATCCGCACCATGCCCGCCGGCCGCGCCGGCATCGAGACGTACGTCGCGCCGTTGGCGGAGCGCTCCAGCTGGTTCGGGCGGGTGTGGGAGCGCATCGCCGAAGAGGTCGCACAGGGCCGTCAGGTGTTCGTGGTGTGCGCCGCCATCGACGCGGAGAAGCTCACCAAGGACGACACGGCCGACGAGCCCGCCGGCGATACGGGCGGCGAGGCGAGCAGGACTCGCTGGGGCGTCGTCCAGGTGGCCGACCTGCTGTCGCGGCATCCGTCCTTCTCGGACATCCGGGTCGAGATCCTGCACGGCAAGATGCCGTCGGACGAGAAGGACGCCGTCATGCAGGCCTTCGCACGAGGAGACGTCGACGTGCTCGTCGCGACCACCGTGGTCGAGGTCGGCGTCGACGTCCCCAATGCCTCGACGATGGCGATCCTCGAAGCCGATCGGTTCGGCGTCTCGCAGCTGCACCAGCTGCGCGGACGCGTCGGGCGCGGCGGGATTCCCGGGCTCTGCCTGCTGGTGACCGAGGCGCCGCTGGGCACACCGGCGCGCGAGCGCGTCGAGGCGGTGGCATCGACACTCGACGGCTTCGCCCTCGCGGAGATCGACCTCGAGCTCCGCGGTGAGGGCGACGTGCTCGGCGACGCGCAGTCGGGCGCGCGTTCGTCGCTGCGGCTGCTTCGGGTCGTGAAGGACGCCGACATCATCTCCGAGGCCCGTGTCGCCGCCGAGCAGGTGCTCGCCGACGACCCCGCGCTGATGCGCCATCCCGGACTCGCGGCCGCGCTCGAGCGCAACGTCGGTGTGGCCGAACGAGCCGCGCTCGCCAAGAACTGACGCGTCGGGCCGGCTTCGCGCAGCCCAGTAGGCTGGTCGACATGAGCAGCCGGATCGCCGTCGTCCCGGGATCGTTCGATCCGCCGACCCTCGGTCATCTGGACGTGATCCGCCGTGCGGCCTCGCTGTACGACCAGCTCCACGTGCTGGTCGTGCACAACCCCGGCAAGGAGGCGATGCTGCCCATCGCGCAACGCCAGTCGCTGCTTGAGCAGTCGATCTCCGAGGGCGAGATCGACGGGGACGTGATCGTCGCATCGTGGAGCATGGGACTGCTCGTGGACTACGCGACCGACGTCGGGGCCGGCGTCCTGGTGAAGGGCATCCGCTCTCAGGTCGACGTGGCGTACGAGACGCCGATGGCGATCGTGAACCGCCACCTCGCGCACGTCGAGACCGTGTTCCTGCTGCCCGATCCCGCACACGCACTCGTGTCGAGCTCGCTCGTGCGCCAGGTCGCATCCCTCGGGGGCGACGTGTCGCCGTACGTGCCGCCGGCGGTGGCGCGCTTCCTCGACACCGGCGCGCGCGGCATCTGACCAGGAACCGCGGCTAGGCTGGAGCCGTGGTCAGAAAGCATGTGACGGGTCCGTTCGTCCTCCCGGTCCGAGACATCGCCCACCGGTCCGGAGAGATGCGCGAGCACACGCTCGAGGTCCCCGCTCCCGAGAAGTGGGGCGAGGGTCTGGTCGCCGTCGCCGAGGGTGAGCCCATCGTGCTGGACGTGCGGCTGGAGTCGGTGCACGAGGGGATCCTCGTCTCCGGAGACGTCGACACCGAGTACACCGGAATCTGCAGCCGATGCCTCATGGACATCGCCGAGGGGCTCAAAGTCGAGTTTCAGGAGCTTTTCGCGTATCCTGGGGAGGAAGAAACTGACTTCGAGGTTCAAGACGACCACGTGGATCTTGAAACTCTGGTCAGGGAAGCGGTCGTCCTGTCGCTTCCGTTTCAGCCGGTGTGCCAGCCGGATTGCCCCGGACTCGATCCGGTCACGGGTGAGCGACTGGCCGAGAACGCCGGAACGCCGCAGAGCGAGCCTCTCGATCCACGATGGGCCGCGCTCCAGGACTTCACCACGAGCCACGACGACGAAGCACCGCGCCCCCGCGGTTGACAGCGGCGTCGAGAACACAGAAGAGAGCTAGCCATGGCAGGTAACCCCCCGAAGCGGAAGGTCTCCCGCTCCAACACCCGCTCGCGTCGCGCGCAGTGGAAGGCCGAGGCCCCCACGCTCGTCAAGACCGTCGAGAACGGCAAGACCGTCTACAGCCGTCCGCACCAGGCGAAGGTCGTCACCGACTCGCAGGGCACCGAGCTGTTCCTCGAGTACAAGGGCCGCAAGGTCGCCGACGTCTGATCGTCGCGCACGGTCTGACGTGACAGACGTCGCAGCGGAGCGCAACACGCTCTCAGACCTCACACAGAAGCTCGGAGTCGATATCGACCCCGAGCTTCTGTCGCTGGCGCTGACGCACCGCTCGTGGGCGTACGAGAACGGACAGGTTCCGCACAACGAGCGTCTCGAGTTCCTCGGCGACTCCGTGCTCGGCCTCGCCGTGACGGTGCGCCTGTTCACCGGTCACCCCGAGCTCGAGGAGGGCGCTCTCGCGAAGCGGCGCGCCAGCGTCGTCTCCACGGTCGCCCTCGCCGAGATCGCCCGTGGCATCGGGCTCGGCGCGCACCTCAAGCTCGGGCGCGGCGAGATCCTCACCGGCGGACGCGACAAGGATTCGATCCTCGCCGACACGATGGAGGCCATCTTCGGGGCTGCGTACCTGTCGACGGGATCGGATGCTGCGACCGGCCTCGTGCTGCGTCTCGTGGAACCCCTGCTCGCTGATCCCGAGCGCTACGGCGCCGCGATGGATCCGAAGACCGCGCTGCAGGAGCTCGCCGCGCACGGCGGGCTGCTGCCTCCGGCGTACGCCGTGACGTCGACCGGACCCGATCACGATCGTCGCTTCACCGCGACCGTGACGGTGGGCGAACTCACCGCCGAGGGTGCGGGGACCAGCAAGAAGCACGCCGAGATGGCCGCCGCGCTCCGGGCGTGGCGCGAGCTCAGCGGGCGTGCCTGAGCTTCCCGAGGTCGAGGTCGTCCGCGCCGGCCTCGCCCCCGCCATCACCGGCGCTCTCGTGGTGGGCGTCACCGTGCTCGATGAGCGCGCACTCACGCGGCACTCCGGCGGCGGCGCGGACTTCGAGGCGCGTCTCACCGGCCGCGTCGTCAGCGCGGCCGCGCGACGCGGCAAATTCCTCTGGCTTCCGCTGCAGCCGGATGCCGACGCCGACCCTGCCACAGAGGCGGTCGTCGGCCATCTCGGCATGAGCGGGCAGATGCTCCTGCGGGCCCCCGGCTCCGCGACCGAGCGGCACGAGCGTGTGCGCATCGACCTCGCGCACCCCGTGCACGGCGAGCTCGCCGTCGTGTTCGCCGACCAGCGCACCTTCGGCTCGCTCGCGATCGACGGCCTGATCGCCACCCCCGACGCGGCACCCGGCGGCCAGGGGTGGGGCGAGGCATCCGTCCCCGCGCAGGTGGCGCACATCGCGCGGGACCCGCTGGACCCGGCCTTCTCGGACGCCGGCTTCCGACGCGCGCTTGCGCGCAAGGACTCGGCGATCAAGCGCGTGCTGCTGGACCAGACGGTGGTCAGCGGGGTGGGCAACATCTACGCGGACGAGTCGCTCTGGGCGGCCCGGATCCATCCCGAGACGTCCGCCCGCGATCTGGCGACCCGCGCGGTGAACCGCCTGCTCGGCGAGGTGAGGCACGTGCTCGAGAAGGCGCTGGCCGAAGGCGGCACCAGCTTCGACGCGCAATACGTCAACGTCAACGGACAGGCGGGCTACTTCGCCCACTCGCTCAACGCGTACGGCCGCACCGGGGAGCCCTGCCCCCGATGCGGCCGTCCGATCGTGCGCGTGTCGTTCACGAATCGCTCGAGTCACTTCTGCGCGCACTGCCAGCGGACGCCGCGCCCGGGTGTGGACGGACCGAGCGCGGCGCACGTCTGAGTCAACGCGAGTGTGCGTGGCTGCTCACAGCTCGAGCACCTTCTTCCACGCGCCCGCGTACGAGGCCGGCACGAAGCCGATGGTCTCGTTGATGTCGAGCATGTGGCGGTTCTCCTCGGCATTGAACGTGGACACCCGTGGCGACTCCGGCACCAGGTCGCGCCAGCGCAGCAGGTTCGCACACTTGACGATCGTGCCGAGGCGGTGACCACGGTGCTCCTTGACGACCAGCGTGCCGTACTGCTGCGTCGCACCGGAGCGGTCCTCGCCGATCACGAGCTCGTTGTAGGCGGCGACCCGACCGGTGGGAACATGGAGCACGGCGGCCACCGACACGGTCAGCCCTTGGGCCTTCAGCCGGGCGTCACGACGCTCGACGCGCGCGGCGTCCCAGTGCTGCTCGTCGATCACGAGGCCGCCGGCCGGCACATCCGTCGACATGCGCGACAGCGCGTACGCGAAGCCGTCGACGTACTCCGGCGGAGTCGGCGACGTCCACTGGATCGACCTGTACTCGTCTCCCGCGACCGCGACCGCGACGGCTTCGGCGAGCATGCGCTCGACGAGGGCGAAGTCGCCGGTGAGGTCGAAGACGCTGTTGCGCTCCACCTGCTCGAGCGTGAAGCCGCTCGCCAGCTGGAACCTCGTCTGCGCGTCGTCGGCAGGGATCGCGCCCCAGCCCGTGGAAGGCTGAAGCCGCGGGCCCGCAGCATCCGGTCGATGAAGCGTCCAGGTCTGGATCGTGGCGAGCCCGCGCTCGCGCGCTTCCCGCTCGACCTCGGCGAGCAGCAGCTCCTCGAGACCACGACCGCGGTGCGGGGGATCCACCATGAGGTCGAATTCGACCGTGCTGGCGTCCTCCTCGTTCGAGATCATGAGCTTCACGGCGCCGAGCACCTGTTCTCCGCGCACCGCGGCGAATCCGAGCTGGGTCCAATCGGTCTGGTCCTGCCAGAACCCGAGCATCTCGTCGGGCTCCTCGTGCAGGTAGTCGTGTCCGGCGTCCTCGAGGCAGACCGCGTTCGCGATCCGCACCATCTCGAGGAAGACGCCGGCGTCACCGGCATCCGCCGTCTCGGGGACGACGATCCGCCGGACGGTCACCACGTCGGTTTCGGCCAGGTCAGTCATCGAGCACCTTCTTCCATGCGCCTTCGTACGCGATCGGCGCGAAGCCGATCGCCTCGTTGATGTCCAGCATGGGCCGGTTCTCCTCTGCGTTGTAGGTGATGACGCGCGCCGAGTGCGGTGCGACGTCGCGCCAGGACAGCAGTCCGGCGCATTTCACGAGCGTTCCGAGCCTGTGCCCGCGGTGCTCCTTGAGGACGAGGGTGTCCTCCTGGTGGGTCGCCTCCGTGTGGTCCTTGCCGATGACCAGCTCGTTGAACGCACACAGCTCACCGGTCTCGATGTGCTGTGCGGCGGTGACCTGGATCGTGCGGCCGGTCGACGTGTACTTCTCGTCGTGCTCGGCGATGCGTGCGGCGTCCCACGTCTCCTCGTCGAACTCGAGCGCGGCAGCCGGAGCGTCGGTCGACATGCGCGACTTCATCCAGGCGTACCCGGCGATGTACTCGTCGGGCGTCGGTGCGAACCACTGCACGAGCCGGTACGCGGGAGATGCGGCGCGAGCCTGGGCGAGCAGCCGCTCGACATCGTCGAACGAGCCGGTGAGGTCGAAGGCGCTGTTGCGTTCGATCTGCTCGAGCTTGTACCCGTGACGCAGGTAGAACCGGGCGACGTGGTCCTCGGGGATCTCGCCGAAACCGGTCGGCGGCGCCAGCTGCGGCCCCGGTGCGGCCGGGTGCTCGGCCCACGACTGCAGCACCGAGCGGCCGTGCTCGCGGGCCGTGCGCTCGACGAGCTCGTAAGCCGCCGAGCCGATGCCGCGGCCCCACGTCGCGCGCAGCAGCTCGATGAGCCAGAAGGCGGCCTTCGAGCCCTCCTCGTGCGGGATGTCGACGCCGATGCGGCCGATGATCTCGCTGTCGTCGACGATCGCCCAGCTCAGGCGGGTCTCGTACTCGCTCGGCTGGTAGTGGGGGAGCAGCTCGTCGGCCGCGATGCGGTGGTCGTCGTGGCCCGAGATCTCGCGGTAGATGAGGTTGCGTACGCGGACCATCTCGACGAAGTCGGCGGCGTCCGGTGCGTCGATGGTGGCGGGAACGACGAGGGGGCGGAACTCCACCCCGGTGATGGTGGTCATGTCGATGCGTCCTTGCGGTGTCGATGCGTGTGGCTGAGGGGTGCGGTCCGGCGCCCCCCGGGGGGGGGGGGGCCCCGGGGGCCGGCCCCCCGGGGGGGGGGGGCGGGGGGGGGCCCCCGCCTCACTCCGTCGCAGGCGCGCGCCCGCCGCACCCGCGATGTTCGTTCGTCACATATGTACGCCGCTGCACGGATTTCGCGTGCATTCGTGACGAACGAACACGGGAGGGGCGGGGCGACAGCGCGCGGCGAAAAGGGCGAGGGACGCGAAGGAGCGGACACGCAGGCGCGCCGACGGTGGGACAATGGGTGCATGCCGGAGCACAGCCAGGACCGCATCGAGACCGTGCGCGTACGCCGCGCTCCGAAGATCTCGGTGTTCCTGATCCTCGGCGCACTGATCGGCGTCTTCGTCGCGATGATCCTCACGTTCGCCTTCAACGGCACGGCCGAGGTCAGTCCCAACACCGGCGTCATGTACTCGCAGGGTCAGGTGTTCGGGTTCCTCGCGCTCATCTGCGCGCCGATCGGCCTGGCGCTCGGCGGCATCCTCGCGCTGATCCTCGACCGCCGCTCGCGACGGCACACGCATGAGGTCGTCGTCGACCACGAGCAGGTGCACGTCGATCCGGAGCCCGGCACGAACGGCCACGGCCCGGCGCACTGAGGCCGGGGTCTACGCCAGCTCGGCGATGATCGGGTGGATCGCGGCGTCGAAGGCCGCGACATCCCCCCGCAGGCCGTCGGTGACGGCGATCGTCAGCGACCCGATCCACCACACCCCGCGCTGACTCAGCGGCAGCACCTGCACGTTGAGCTCGAACGAGTGGGCGCGGCGGCCGACCTGCCGCTCGTGCTCGGCGATCGCGCCGGCATAAGCGCGGTACGCGGTACCCGAGCTGTGCGACGCCTCCTTGCGGTACCGCGCGTGCGCCGACTGCGCGAACGCCACGGCCTCGACCGCGTGCGGCTCGAAGGCCGCGCGCAGCTCGTCGCAGCCCTCGATCGGCAGGGCGAGCGCCGTGTCGAACCCGTCGACGAGGTCGAGGGGCACCGGCGAGGGGTGCGCCTGCGGCTCGACCGTCATCGCCCAGAACTCGCGCCACTGCCGTTCAAGCAGCGCCTGCGCCTCTTCGGACCGGTCGTTCGCGCGAGGCGGGATCCCGCGCAGGTGCGGCAGCTCTTCCGGAGAGCGGATGCCGAGCACCTGGCGCAGATAGAGCGCGAGGAGAACCGGCTGACCGGCGTCTTCGCGGATCAGCCACTCCGGAGCACCGGCGCCGCCCATGCGGCCATTGTAGATCCGGGCATCGACGTCGCGGCCGGGAAACCGCGACCCGACGACCCGCGCCCTCCTCGTCGTGAACCGATTCACAGGCGGGAGCGCAGGAGGCTGACACGCGGCATCCGTCCAGGTGGGTCGCCGGTAGGCTGGTAGCCGTGGCCTCATCCGAACACGATGCCCCCTCCCGCCCCGCACAGCCTGTGAACCCCTACCAGGCTGCGGGCGTCGACACCGCCGCCGGCGACCTCGCCGTCGAGCTGATGAAGTCGGCGGTGCGGCGCACCCACGGCCCCGAGGTGCTCGGGGGCGTCGGCGGCTTCGCCGGACTCTTCGATGCGACCGCGTTCAAGGCCTATGACAAGCCGCTGCTGGCCACCAGCACCGACGGCGTCGGCACGAAGGTCGCCATCGCGCAGGCCATCGACAAGCACGACACCATCGGGCAGGACCTCGTCGGCATGGTCGTCGACGACATCGTCGTGGTCGGCGCGAAGCCGCTGTTCATGACCGACTACATCGCGTGCGGCAAGGTGTTCCCCGAGCGCATCGCCGACATCGTCCGCGGCATCGCCGAGGGCTGCTCGGCCACCGGCACGGCCCTCGTCGGCGGCGAGACCGCCGAGCACCCGGGCCTGCTGGGCGTCAACGACTACGACGTCGCGGGCGCCGCGACCGGCATCGTCGAGGCGTCGCGCGTGCTGGGCGCCGAGCGGGTGCGCGAGGGCGACGTCGTCCTGGCGCTCGCGAGCTCGGGCCTGCACTCCAACGGCTACTCGCTGGTGCGGCACATCGTGGCGGGTTCCGGCATCCAGTACGGAGACAACGCCGCCGACTTCGGCACGACATGGGGCGAGGCCCTGCTCGAGCCGACCCGCCTCTACACGCTGCCGCTGCTGCGCCTCATCACCGAGACGGGCGACGCGGTGCACTCCCTCAGCCACGTCACCGGCGGCGGCATCGCCGCGAACCTCGCGCGCGTGCTCCCGCAGGGCACCTGGGTCGAGGTCGACCGCTCGACGTGGTCGCCGTCCCCCGTGTTCCGCGTCCTCGCCGACCTCGGCGACCTCGAGCTCGAGGCGACCGAGGGCACCTGGAACCTCGGCATCGGGTTCCTCGCGGTCGTCGCCTCCGACAAGGCCGAGGCCGCAGCATCCGCTCTCTCCCGTGAAGGCATCGCAACGTGGCAGGTGGGTGTCGTGCACACCGGCGACCGCCCCGCCGACGGCCACTGGGAGCAGGGCGCCAAGGGCGTCGACGGCGGCGCCGTGCGCCTCGTCGGCGCGTACGCAGACCACGCGGCTCGCTGAGCCGAGTCAGAACACAGCAGGAGCAGGCAACACCCATGTGCGGAATCGTCGGAATGGTGGGCCGCGGGTCCGTCAACCAGGAGATCTACGACTCCCTCCTCCTCCTCCAGCACCGCGGCCAGGACTCGACCGGCATCTCGACCGCCGAGCGCAACGGCGTCGTGCACATGCACAAGGTCAAGGGGCAGGTGCGCGAGTCGTTCCGCACGCGTGACATGCGCGCGCTCCTCGGCGAGATCGGCCTGGGCCACGTGCGCTACGCGACCAAGGGCACGGCGTCGAACGAGGAAGAGGCGCAGCCCTTCTACGTGAACGCGCCCTACGGCATCGTGCTGGTGCACAACGGCAACCTCACGAACACGCGCGAGCTCACCGAGGAGCTCTTCCACAAGGACCGCCGCCACCTCAACACGTCGTCCGACACGGAGCTGCTCGTCAACGTCCTCGCGAACGAGCTGCAGTCGTCGATCTCGAGCCTCGAGCTCGACCCGGCGCAGGTGTTCCAGGCCGTGACCCGCGTGCACGAGCGCGTCGAGGGCTCGTACGCCGCGATCGCGCTCATCGCGGGCTACGGCCTCCTCGCGTTCCGCGACCCTTTCGGCATCCGCCCCCTCATCCTCGGCACGCGCAAGCACGAGGACGGCCACTACGAGTGGGTCGTCACGAGCGAGTCGCTGGTGCTCGAGAACGGCGAGTTCGAGGTCGTGCGCGACGTCGATCCCGGCGAGGCCGTGTTCATCGACCTCGACGGCAACCTGCACACCCGCCAGTGCGCGACCGACCCGCAGCTCGTGCCGTGCTCGTTCGAGTACGTGTACCTCGCGCGTCCCGACTCGGTGATGAACGGCATCTCGGTGTACGAGGCACGGCTGCGCATGGGCGACCGCCTCGCCGACACCATCGCGAAGTACACCCCGCGCGAGGCCATCGACGTCGTCATGCCGATCCCCGACTCGTCGCGCCCCGCGGCCATGCAGGTGGCCCGCAAGCTCGGCGTCGAGTACCGCGAGGGGTTCTACAAGAACCGCTACGTCGGCCGCACGTTCATCATGCCGGGCCAGGCCGCGCGCAAGCGCAGCGTGCGCCAGAAGCTCAACGCCATGTCGAGCGAGTTCAAGGGCAAGAACGTGCTCCTCATCGACGACTCCATCGTGCGCGGCACGACGTCGAAGGAGATCATCCAGATGGCACGGGATGCCGGGGCCAAGAGCGTCACGTTCGCCTCGGCCGCGCCGCCCGTGCGCTACCCGCACGTCTACGGCATCAACATGCCGTCGCGTCACGAGCTCGTCGCCCACGGCCGAACGATCCCCCAGATCGCGGAGGAGCTCGGCGCCGACTTCGTCGTCTACCAGGAGGTCGAAGACCTCAAGGCCGCGATCCTCGAGGGCTCCGACGTCGACGACCTCGACATGAGCTGCTTCGACGGCCGCTACATCACCGGCACCGTCACCGACGAGTACCTCGCCTGGGTCGAGGGCTCGCAGGAGTCCTGAGACCGCGGGCCGAGGCATCCGCTCCCGCCCGTAGGGTGGATAGGTGACGTCGTCTCCTGCCCGCCCGCTCTGGCAGGGGAGGACCCTCGCGCTCGTCGGCATCGTGCTGTTCGCGTTCTCGCTGCGCTCGGCCGTCGCCTCGCTGTCGCCCCTCTACGACCACATCGCGGCGGACTTCGCCGTCCCGCCGGCGGTGATCGGGCTCATCGGCACGGCGCCGCCGGTGTGCTTCGCGATCTTCGGCCTGCTGACGCCCGCGCTCGAACGCCGGTTCGGACTCGAACGCCTGGCCGTCGCGGCGATGGCGGTCGTGACGGTCGGATTGGTGGCGCGCAGCTTCGCGCCGAGCTGGGGACTGCTGCTCGCCGGCACCGCGCTGGTGTTCGCCGCGGTCGGCACGGGCAACATCCTGCTGCCGCCGCTGGTCAAGCGCTATTTCCCCGATCGCATCGGGCTGATGACGACGATCTTCTCGACCACGATGGCGGTGTCGACCTTCCTTCCGCCCCTCATCGCGGTTCCGATGGCGGATGCTGCGGACTGGCACCTCTCGCTGGGCCTGTGGGCCGTCTTCGCCCTGGTGGCGATGATCCCGTGGATCGGTCTCGCGCTGCGCCACCGCGCGGCGCAGGCCGAGAAGGATGACGACGACTACGACGAGCCGAGCCCTCAGGCGTTCGGCCGCATGTGGCGGATCCCGCTCGCGTGGGCGCTGCTCGTCGCGTTCGCCGTGTCGAGCACGATCGCCTACACGTCGTTCGCCTGGATGCCCCAGCTGCTCGTCGACATCTCGGGTGTCACTCCCGCCACGGCGGGTGCGCTGCTGTCGCTCTTCGGATTCATGGGCCTGCCGGCATCCTTGGTGGTGCCGCTGCTGGTCACGCGCTGGAACGCCACCCGGATCCTCTTCGGGGTCGCGGTCGCGTGCGGGTTCGCCGGCATCGCCGGCTTCCTCTTCGCGCCGACGGCGGCGCCGTGGCTCTGGGTCGTGCTCCTCGGGCTCGCGCCCCTGCTGTTCCCGATGATCCTCGTGCTCCTCGGGCTGCGCACGCGCACGCACGAGGGCTCGGTCGCCCTGAGCGGGTTCGCGCAGAGCGGCGGCTATGCGATCGCGGCGGTGTTCCCGCTCGGCATCGGCCTGCTCCACGACGCGACCGACTCATGGACGGCCCCGCTCATCGTGCTGGCGGTCGTCGTCGCGGCCGCGATCCCCGCGGGGGTCGTCGCAGCGCGCCCCCACACGATCGAGGACGACTGGGAGCGCCGTCACGGCGCGTGGTGAGGCATCCGGCGCCTCGTGAGGCATCCGGGGTCGACGAACACCCGTCAGGCCGCCGAGGCGGCGGCCGACGCGGGAGGTGTTACGCCTGCGACGAAGACAGCGGCGAGGTCTCGTCCTCGTCTTCGTCGTTGTACTGGTCGGCCCACTTGTCGACGTACTCGTCCTCGCTGTGGTGACCGAGCTCGCGCTCGAGCGCGGAGTAGTTCACGTTGTACGTGTCGTACTTCAGCTCACGAGCGATCTTGGTGTGCTTCGCCTTCTGACGGCCACGCCCCATGCGAGACCCCCTCATTTAGGATCGCGGGCTATTTTGCGGGCTCTCAGCCTCGCAAACCCGGGCATTCACGAATCCGGCTTCGAACCGGTAAGAGTAGCATTCAGGATAACACGGAGCCCCCGCACCCCGGCGGTTCCGACGCCACCGGTGGACGAGGAGTGCGGACATATGACCGACGAGGCATCCGAGCCGGAAGGCGATGCGACGACCGATGAGAGCCTGCACGGCGCCGTGATCGCGGGTGTGATCCCCGACCAGTCGCCGCGCGTCCTGAAGGAGGCGGCGCGCTACGCGAAGCTCTTCCAGGTCCCCCTCGTCGTCGTGCATGTCGACGTCACGCGCTTCGTCACCTACGAGGACCCCGACGGGTACGTCCACTCGGCGCCCATCGACATCAACATCGCCGCCGGCGAGGGCGAGCTGACGAAGGTGCAGGATGCCGCGGCATCCGTTCTCGGCGAATCCGGTCCGGAATGGACCGTGCGCCAGCTCGTCGGCGACCCCGCGATGGCCATCAAGCACTTCGCCGACCAGATCGACGCGCGCCTGCTCGTCGTGGGCACCCGCAAGCGCGGCTTCGGCGAGTCGGTCCGCGAGTTCTTCACCGGCTCGGTCGGCGCGCGCCTGGCACACCGCCAGCACCGCCCGATCCTGATCGTGCCGCTCGGCGAGCCGGTTCCCGACGACGAGGAGATCTGGCCCGCCTGACCCGGCCTCCCCGGCGTCGCTGCGCCCGCCCCACCACGCGACCTCATTTCGCCGAGAGTGCAGCTGGTGGACGAGAGGTAGGGTGCTTCCCTCCCTCTCGTCCACCAGCTGTTCTCTCGCGGAGGTGCGACTCGTCGGACGAGCTCGGATGGGGTCGGATGCTGCGGCTCAGCCGCGCAGCGCGCGTGTCACGTCGCGGGCGACGCGGTCGAGCTCGCTCGCGACCTGGTCGACGATCGACGAGGCGAGCTCGCCGCCGCGGGCGACGTGGACGCGGACGTCACCGCGAACGTTGGCGCGGAACTCGTTCACGAGGGCGTCGAGCCGCTGCACCTGCTCGCGGCTGCGCACGCGCGGGTCGTCCTCGCGGGAGGGCTGCGGCGTGGTCTTGCGCTCTTCGCGAGAGGCGGCGGCGAGGTCGGCGCGAAGGCTCTTCATCGCCTCGCGGACGCTCCCGCGCACCTCGTCGGCGATGAGCCGCACCGAGTCGGCGAGGCCGGCCTCGATGCCCTCGAGCTCGCCGGCGCGTGACTGCACCTCGGCGTGGCCGGCCTCGGTGATCGCGTAGATGGTCTTACGGCCGTCGACGGTCTTGGTCACGAGACCTTCCTCCTCGAGCTTCGCGAGACGCGGATAGATGGTGCCGGCGCTGGGGGTGTAGGTGCCACCCGTGCGGTCCGACAGGGCCTGCATGATGTCGTAGCCGTGGCGCGGCCCCTCATCGAGCAGGTTCAGCAGATACAGGCGCAGGTCGCCGTGCGAGAAGACCGGGGCCATGGCTCACCACTCCTCTTCGTCGACGCCCGCGGCCTGAGCCGGCGCGCCGGGCGCCTGGCCAGCCTCGGCCTGCGCCGGCGCCGGCGCCGGCGCGTCGACGGAGGCCGGGGGCGCAGCATCCGTCACCGACGCGGCCGCGCGACGCAGCACCGTGATGTCGCCGGAGACGCTGTGGGCGCGCACGTCGGCGAAGCTGCCGCTGAGCTCGCCGACCGAGCCGGCGTAGTTGGTGGTCGGGCCCGTGCCGTTGCCCGAGCGCACGACGCCGTCGACCTGGACGCGGCCGCTGACGCTGCGGATGACGAAGTTGGCCGGGTGGCCCTCGTCGAGGCGCACGGTCGAGTTGCCGCTCACGGTGTTGAGGCCGACCGACAGGATGTCGCCGGTCGAATCGACCAGCGCGGCGCCCGAGACGGTGTCGATGGTGGCCTTGCGGAGGGTTCCGGTGGCGGCGACGTCGCCCGAGACGCTGTTGGCGTTGAGAGCTCCGACGAGCTCGCGCACCTGCACGTCGCCCGAGACGGCGTTGACCGAGACGTCGCCGGTGATGCCGTCGACGATGATGTCGCCCGACACGGTGTTGAGCGAGGCATCGGCCTGGAGGCCCGAGACGAGGGCGCTCGCACTGACGACGCCGAGGGTGAGGGCGACCTCGCGGGGGACCGCGACGCTGATCTCGGCCTTGGGGCCGGAGTTGCCGAAGTTGCGGAACACCTCGAGGAAGTTGTCCCAGCGCAGCTGCGGGTGGTCGATCTCGACGTGATCGTCGGCGACCTCGATGCGGAGGTCCTTGACGGTGACGTCGTGGACCTCGATGCGGATGCCGGGCTCGTCGTGGGCGATCACGTCGACCTGCCCGCCGACGAGTCCGATCTTGAGCGTGCGCACGGTCTCGATGTCGATGACGCGCGTCTCGCCCGGGTGGATGATCCACTTCTCCAGGGTCATGACTGCTTCTCCTGCGTATCTCTAGGGGGTGATCCGTATCGCGATATATCGCGTGATGCGAGAATAACACGATATATCGCGTCTGATCAAGATTCTCACTCGAATCCCGCTTGACTTTGACGCAACGTCAACATTTAGCGTGGTCATCACGACGAACCGACGACGAACGAGAGAGGAGGTCGTCATGGAGGAGGAGCAGGAGTGGTCGATCCAGCAGATCGCGAAGCTCGCCGGCACCACCAGCCGCACGCTGCGGCACTACGACGACATCGGCCTGCTCGCGCCGTCGAGCATCGGCCGCAACGGCTACCGGTACTACGGCCGGGCCGCGCTCGTGCGGCTGCAGCGCATCCTGCTGCTGCGCGAGCTCGGGCTCGGCCTGCCGCAGATCGCGGCGGTGATGGAGCGCGAGACCGGCGAGGTGCCGGCCCTCGAGGCGCACCTCGCGTGGCTCCGGCAGGAGCAGGACAGGCTGGCGCGGCAGATCGCGTCGGTCGAGAACACGATCAGTGCAGTGAGAGGGGGTGAACGACTGATGGCAGAGAACATGTTCGACGGCTTCGACCACACGCAGTACAAGGACGAGGTCGAACAGCGCTGGGGAAAGAAGGCATACGCGGACAGCGACCGCTGGTGGCGCTCGATGGGCGCCGACGAGAAGGCCGCGTGGCAGCAGCGCGCCTCGGACCTCGGCCGTGACTGGATCGCGGCCGCGGAATCCGGGATCGCCCCCGACAGCGACGAGGCCCAGGCTGTCGCGAAGCGCCACGTCGAGTGGCTGACCGGCATCCCGGGAACCCCGGCGGCGGCGCCCGGCGGCGACGTCAAGGGCTACGTGATCGGCCTCGGCGAGATGTATGTGGCCGACCCGCGGTTCGGCGCGAACTACGCGACGAGCCAGGGCGGCACGCAGGGCGCCGAGTTCGTGCGCGACGCGCTCCGCGTCTACGCGGAGGCGAACCTGTAGCCCTCTTCGCTCGCCGGTAGCCCTCTTCGCTCACCTGTCGCGATGTGCTGGCGCGACCGGCATTTCGTGACAGGTGAGCAGGAAGAACGCCGACGGCGAGAAGACAGAAGAACGCCGACGGCGAGAAGACAGAAGAACGCCGACGGCGAGAAGACAGAAGAACGCCGACGGCGAGACGACAGACGGATGCTGCGGCCACCAGTGGC